>JALDXM010000171.1:0-5437 GCA_032155085.1 Actinomycetota bacterium
ACCCAGGTGTGGATCGACCCGACCTCTGGCGTTGTCAGCATCGACGGGTTGAACGTCAGAGAGATCGATCCGGACACCCTGTGGTCGAAGATCGGGCTGGTGCCACAGAAGGCGTACCTGTTCTCCGGCACCGTGGCCAGCAACCTCCGCTTCGGCAAACCGGACGCCACCGAGGAGGAGATGTGGAGAGCCCTCGAGATCGCGCAGGCCCGTGACTTCGTGGCTGCATTACCGGACGGGCTCGAGACCGAAGTCTCCCAGGGCGGCACCAACTTCTCGGGCGGCCAGCGCCAGCGTCTGGCCATCGCCCGGGCGGTCATCCGACAGCCCGAGATATACGTCTTCGACGACTCCTTCTCGGCCCTCGACCTGGCCACCGACGCCCGGCTCCGCCGTGCTCTCAAGCCGGTCACAGCCGGGGCGACGGTGATCATCGTGGCTCAGCGGGTGTCGACCATCGCAGACGCGGATCAGATCATCGTGTTGGAGGATGGTGAGATCGTCGGTCTGGGCACCCATGAGGCGCTCCTCTCCACCTGCCCCACCTATGTCGAGATCGTCGAGTCACAGCTCAGGGCGGAGGTGGCGTCATGAGCGAGCGGACGATGAAGGCCACCGAGCGGGTCCAGGCAGGTCCCGGGCCGGGCCGCGGGCCATTCGGCGGCGGCATGATCGGGCAGAAGTCTCTCGACTTTGGCAGTTCGGCGAAACGGCTCGCCGGGCAGCTCCGTCCGCAGCGTCTGCGCGTGATCTTCGTGATCCTGACCGCCATCGTCAGCGTTGCCCTCTCTTCGGTCGGGCCGAGGGTGCTGGGTCAAGCCACGGATCTCATCTTCGCCGGGGTGATCGGGTCACGTCTGCCTGAAGGCATGACCAAGGCTCAGGCCATCGAGGCTGCTCGCGCCCAAGGTCAGAATCAGATTGCAGACCTGCTCAGCGGAGTCGACCTCGTGCCCGGCCAGGGAATCGACTTCCAGGCATTGGCAACTGTGCTCCTCGTCGTCCTCGCCCTCTATCTCGGCTCGGCCCTCCTCGGCTTTCTGCAGGGATACCTGCTCAACGACGTCGTGCAGCGCACCGTCTTCCGTCTGAGAGCGGAGGTCGAGGAAAAGCTCAACCGCCTCCCCCTCCGCTATTTCGACCGCCAGCCACGGGGTGAGCTGCTGAGCCGGGTCACCAACGACATCGACAACGTCTCGCAGACTCTCCAGCAGACGATGAGCCAGCTGCTGACCTCGGTGCTGACCGTCGTCTTCGTCGTCGGGATGATGTTCTCGATCTCACCGACCCTGGCGCTCATCGCCCTGGTGACCATCCCGATCTCGATGGTGCTCGCCGGGCTGGTGATGAAGAGGTCTCAGACCCAGTTCATCACACAATGGCGCCGGACGGGGACGCTGAACGCCCAAATCGAGGAGGCGTTCACCGGACACTCCCTGGTCAAGGTCTATGGGCGGCAATCGGAGACACAAGCCGGCTTCGAGGACGAGAACGAGGAGCTCTACAAGGCCAGCTTCGCTGCCCAGTTCCTCTCCGGCCTGATCATGCCGATCATGATGTTCATCGGGAACCTGAACTACGTCGTCATCGCCGTCATCGGAGGGCTGCGGGTGGCAAGTGGGACCATGAGCCTCGGTGAGGTTCAGGCCTTCATCCAGTACTCCCGACAGTTCACCCAGCCGGTGACCCAGATCGCATCGATGGTGAACCTCCTCCAGTCGGGGGTGGCTTCGGCGGAGCGGGTCTTCGAGCTCCTCGATGCCGATGAGGAGGACCGGGACGACGAGGTCCCGGAGATGGTCGAGGAACGGCACGGGAGGGTTGTCTTCGAGGATGTGTCCTTCCGCTACGACGCCGACCGGCCCCTCATCGAGGACCTGTCGTTGTCGGTGGAGCCCGGTCAGCAGGTCGCGATCGTGGGCCCTACCGGCGCCGGCAAGACCACGCTGGTCAATCTGATCATGCGCTTTTACGAGCTCGACGCGGGACGAATCACCCTCGACGGTGTCGACATCGCACACATGCGACGCTCTGACCTTCGATCAGAGATCGGAATGGTTCTCCAGGACACCTGGCTTTTCAAGGGGACCATCCGGGAGAACATCGCCTACGGCCGGCCCACGGCCACCGAGGAGGAGATCCTCGAGGCGGCGACCGCGACTTTCGTCGACCGCTTTGTTCACAACCTCCCCGATGGGTACGACACGGTGATCGACGACGAAGGCAGCAACGTGAGCGCCGGGGAGAAACAGCTCATCACGATCGCTCGCGCTTTCCTCGCCGACCCATCACTCCTGATCTTGGACGAGGCCACCAGCTCGGTGGACACCAGGACCGAGCTTCTCCTCCAGCACGCCATGGCGGCGCTGCGCTCGGACCGCACCAGCTTCGTGATCGCCCACCGGCTCTCCACGATTCGGGACGCCGACCTGATCCTCGTCATGGAGGAAGGCAGGATCGTCGAGCAGGGCACTCACGACGAGCTGGTCACACTCGATGGCTCCTACGCCGCCCTGTACAACGCCCAGTTCAGCGGCGCCAAGGAAGAGCCCGAAGCAGCAGCCTGACGGGTCGCCCCCAGTAACGTCGAAGCAGTGACAGAGCTTCGGGCGAAAGTGCCCGGCGGTGCGCTCGTGGGCAAGGTGGAAGGCAACGGTCCTCCAGTGCTGATTCTTCATGGAGGCCCTGGCCTTACCTACTCATACATGGAAGGCCTCGTTCGAGAACTCACCCCTGCCTACCGAGTCGCGATCTACCAACAGCGCGGTCTGACTCCTTCCACGACGGCCGGGCCATACACAGTCGAGAGACATGTCGCAGATTTGTTCGCGGTACTCGACGAGCTGAGTTGGCCAGTCGCCTACGTCGTCGGGCACTCTTGGGGTGGCTACCTGATGCTCGCCGCGGCTGCCCGGGCAGGTGACCGGCTGCTTGCCGGGCTCGGTGTCGACACGATTGGTGTCATCGGTGACGGGGGCATCTCGGAGTTCGAGAATGCCCTCCAGGCACGAATGCCCGAACACTCAAGGCAGCGGGCCGACGAGCTAGACCGCGATGCGATGGGCGGGGAAGGCACCGAGGCCGAGGCGATCGAGTCTTTCCAGCTGGCGTGGCCGGCCTATTTCGCAAACCCCGCCAACGCGCCTCCGATGCCCGAAGTCCGGATGTCGGTGCGTGGATACTCAGGGACGCTCGATTCGATGGAAGCGGGAAGAGCTGACCTGGCGTCCCAACTTCCGACGGTGCAGGTTCCTATCAACCTCATTTATGGCGCGATGAGCCCGATACCAGCCAGCGCCAGCACCAATCTGACCGATCACATGCCATTGACAATTGCAACGGCCATTCCGGATGCCGGTCACTACCCATGGATGGAGCGGCCCGGCATGGTGAAAGATGCCTTGGATCGCCTGGTTGCCGGCGCATTGAGCGCGGAAGGATCTCGATTGCCCCCGTCCCGTTAGGTCCATGGCCGGAGCAGGTGTCCGCAATAGGCTTTGGGCTGGCAACAACATCCATTCACTGAGCCAGATAGTGAGTACCTGGAAGGAGAATCGATGAGCACGAACGCCAAATGGATCATCGGGGTGCTTGCGGTCCTGGTGATCGTCCTTCTCTTTGTGTTGCTGAACGGCGACGACGAGGAAGGCGACGTGACACCCACGACCGTGGTTACCGAGGAAGAAACGCCGACCACCACCGCCGAGGAGGTCGTGACCACCACCGCCGCTTCTTAGCCCGGGACTCAGGAAGGTCAGTCAGCCCAGCGGTGGACCCGGATCGAGTCGGGGTCGAAGCCGACGGATGCGCAGAAGTCCTCGAACCGGGAACGGGGGACACCCTTCCACTCCAGATCCTCGAGGCTCTCGTCGATCGGGACGTCGAAGCGCAGGGTGGTGAGCTCCCGATACATGTAGGCGAGATCGTGGTTCTCCTTCAGCACCGTGGCCAGCTTGTCGCCACCCCGGACGGTCACCTCCCAATCGGCGGCTGACTCGGGGATCAGTTCGAGACGGGGATACCGCGCCAGCACGGTCGACGCCGACTTGGCGCCCCACCCGGGCAGCCCAGGGACACCGTCGGCGGTGTCGCCGACGAGTGCGAGATAGTCGGGTATCGACTCGGGATGGATTCCGAACTTCTCAACCACAGCTCCCTCATCGAGGAGCTTCTGTTCGCGCCGGTTGTAGGTGACGATCCGGTCTCCGATGACGAGTTGGTTGAGATCTTTGTCCGGGGTTGCGATCACGACCTGCTCGACGTCCTCCACCCAACGGATGGCGGCCGTAGCGATGGCGTCGTCAGCCTCGAACTCTATGTTTCGCCACACAACGACCCCGATCGCCTCCAGAGCATTTTCGGCCACAGGGAACTGGGCGAGCAGATCGGGGTCCATGCCGGCGGAAGACTTGTACGCCGGGAACATGTCATTTCGAAATGACTCGATGACCGTGTCGAAGCTGGCGGCGAGATGCGTGACTCCGGGCTCCCGAAGCAAGGCGAGAGTGGACTCCATGATCCCAAGAGTCGCTTTCAGGTCCTGCCCTTCGGGGCCGGTGACCGTGTCTTTGCGGCCGTAGTGAGAGCGAAACAGCTCGTAGGTACCATCGAGGAGGTGGACACGCACCGGCCCGATCCTACGTCGAACGGTGACGTCGATCCGTGGGACGCCGTTACGTCCGAGTGGGTCTCGTTGAAGGAGCGACTCCGTCACACCTATCAGGACCTGGCATCCGAAGACGGACCCACCGAGGAGGAGATCAGGAACGCCCTGGCCACCCTGGCCGGTGCCTGGGACCAGGTGGCGGCATCGTTCAGCGCTGCGATGGCCGATCCGGAGACCCGGGCCCAACTCAAGAAGGCAGCAGGCTCGCTCGCCGCCGCCCTCGGAGCAACCGTGACCGGGCTTGGCCAAGAGCTAGAGAGTCGTGACGACGCCGATGACGAGCCCACTGATCACGGCGGATGAGCTGAGCGAGTCCCGCGAAGACGTCGCCGTCTTCGATGTGCGCTGGTCACTGACCCACCCTGGACATGGTCCACGCGCCTATGGAGAAGGTCACATCCCCGGTGCGGTGTTCGTGGATCTCGACACAGATCTGGCAGGGCCACCAGGAGAAGGGCGTCATCCATTGCCCCGGACCGACGAGTTCGCCCGAACCCTGGGGAGGCTCGGCCTCGGCCCGGCAGATGACGTTGTGGTTTACGACGATGCCGGAGGCGCCGTCGCCGCCAGGCTGTGGTGGATGCTCGAATCGATTGGGCATCGCGGGGAGGTTCGAGTTCTCGACGGCGGGATCCAGGCTTGGGTCGGAGCCGGTCTGCCCCTCCAGGCTGAGCCAGTGACTCCAGTTCCAGCCGAGTACCCGCCCGTTGCAGGGTTCGCCGGGGTAGTGAGGCACGACCAGCTCGTGGGCAGAGTCGTCGCCGACGTTCG
>JALDXM010000172.1:0-5430 GCA_032155085.1 Actinomycetota bacterium
TTTCCTCTCAGAGACGATCGACTACGTCGTCAGCCGGGACCTCTGAGTCCTAGGCTGACAGGATGGCGAAGAAGCAGGTCGAGCCCGACGCAGAAGGCTGGTACGACGACCCCGAAGGTCGCAAGGGCATGGAGCGCTACTGGAACGGCACTGCCTGGAGCGGGGCACCCAGGCAGAAACCGCCGAGTCTGACCGGTACCGAAATCACCTACATGCTGATCGGGACCGTCCTGCTCGCGGGTCTCGCCTGGTGGCTCATCTTCTACTGAGGTCCCACAACCTGGCGCCACCGACTCCACCGGCCACCACGGCCAAGAACGGCAGGGTGACCATCAACCCGTTGAGACCGTCAGCATCTGCGATACCGCTCGCAGCCAGATAGCCGAGACCGACACAGAACAACACCACCGTCATCACTGGTCGCCAGACGGGGGGAGCCGGTCGACGGTCGTCTCGGGGTCTCTCGAAACGGCCGAACGCGAGGATGAACGGCCAGGTGACCAGTGCCAGGCCGACGAGCCACACCGGTCGGGTCAGCCACCATTGAGTCGAGTCGACCTCGATGTCCAGACCTTCGCCCCAGAGAAGCATCCCGCCGATCACGATCACCAACGCCGTCATGTGCCACAGGTAGACAGTCATGATCTGGGCGTTGATCATCACCACAGGTGTCCACACACGATCCCGGGCCAACCAGCGGCGCATCGGTCCCTCCACTGCCAGGAAGAGACCTGCCTGGAACAAACCGAGTGCTATCAAGGTGAGTTTCGGGGGCTGACTGTTGTTGACACCGTCTGTGGTGAATCCGACCATCGCCACCGGGTAGGGCCCCACCATCACCAGGGCGATCGTGGTCACCAACCCGGCCAGAGCGAGGCCGAGACGCCGGGTGACACCACCGAGCCTCCCGTCGGCCCAGGCGTAGCCAATCCCGTGGACCGCCGCCCACACGAACACATAGTTGAGGAAACCAACGACCGACACACCGAGACCAATCGAGACCAGGTCGACGATCCCAGCAAGCACTGCGGTCAGCGCCAAGGATGCCCATCCAAACCGCTCCCACGCCCGCAACGTCACCGGGGTGAGGGCTACAACGAGGAGGTAGGTGGCGAGGAACCAAAGCGGGACCAACGCCGCTTGAGATGCCATCCGGACCATGGCGGTCTCGACGCCCTCGCTCATCAGGAACAGCGCGCCCAGCGTCCACACAGCCAGCAGGGGGAGAACCGGGAGGGTCAGCCGACGCAGCCTGGCGCGAAGCCAGGACCCGTACGCCTCACCACGCACTCTGGCCGATCGCCAGCTCGCCGCATTGGCGTAACCGCCGACCAGGAAGAAGAGTGGCATCACCTGGACGATCCAGGTGAGGTAATGGGTCCAGGTGGTGTGGGAGAGCAGCCGGTTGTACTCCAGGTCACCACCGACCACCTGCGGAGCCGCCATCAGCCAGTGCCCCACCACAACGACGAGGATCGAGAAGGCCCGAAGCAGGTCGACATAGCGGTTTCGTTTCGACGGTGTCTCCTGGGCGAGTTCCAGCGCCTGTTGGTATGTGCTCATACGGTCAGTGTCGGCGAAGCCGCCCATCTCCACTATCGGGGTCTACCCCGATGCGATCAGTCGAAGTCGCCGGGCTTGAGAAAGCCTGTCTCGAAGGCCATTCGGGTCATCTCGTGTCGGCTGACCACACCCAGTTTCTCGAAGACATGGCGCATGTGTGTCTCCAGTGTCTTCTGGCTGATCCCCAATTCCTCGGCGGCCTCCCGGTAACGGAAGCCCCGGGCGATGAGAGTGACCACCTCTCGCTCCTTGGGTGTGAGGCTCTCGATCTCGCTCTGGGTCGAAGCCACCTCGTCGATGCTGAGCAGGTGCCCGGCGACATACCTCGACACCGGTCGGCCTCCGCCCAGAGCCAGTTTGATCTGCTCCTCCAGCGCGACGCCGTCCGTGGTCTTCACCACGTATCCGTCGACACCCGCCTTGAACAGTCGGACGACGTCCTCCGCCGACGTGGAGACGGTGAAGGCGAGGAACTTGATCCCGTCGTCTTTGCGCTTCACCGCCTCGATCACCGCTGGGCCGCCACCACCGGGGAAGTGGACATCGAGAAGGACCAGGTCGGGGCTGCGCTCCAGGATCATCTCGATGGCGGCCGAGGCCTCCGTTGCCGAGCCCACCACCTCGAAGCTGTCCTCGAGATAACGCTGCAGCCCGAACAGGGTCAGTGGGAGGTCCTCGACCAGGAAAACACGTGGCATGTCGCTCACGTAAGCCGAATCCTGATCTCGACCTCGGTGCCTCGGCCCGGTGCGGATTTCACTTCGGCGGTTCCGCCGGCGGTCTCCATGCGGTTCACGATCGAGTCGGTCATCCCCGAGCCGGCCACCGCGGTGGCGTCGAACCCGACCCCCCGATCGCGGACGTTGACGCGGGCCTCGCCATTGTGGATCTCGGAGAAGAGATCGATCTGGCTCACTCCCGAGTGGCGGGCGGCGTTGTTCAGCGCCTCGGAAGTGGCTGCAACCACGGCCCTGAGCGAATCGTCCATCTCGGCGTCATCCCTGATCACCTGGTCGATCTCCACTCGGAAACGGTCCTCGACCGTGGCCCGCACCTCGAGGAGACGGGCTCGGAAGCTGTCTTCATGTGGTGACTGGTACTCGTTGATGGTCTGACGCAGGTCTCGTTCCTGAACCCGGGCCAGATAGCGCACTTCGGTGGCATCGTCGGCGGTGTCGCTGATCAGCTTCAGCGTTTGAAGCACCGAGTCGTGGAGCCGGCGGGCGATCTGAGAGCGTTCCTCGAGACGCATCGACCGCTCCTGCATCAAGGCCAACTCCGACTCTGCGGCGGCCCGTTCCTCCTCGGCCTGGATGCGGAGACGCTCTCGCTCCCGCAGGGCCTCGAATGCCCAACCGACCACGACCGAGACCACCAGGAACTGGATGCTCCCGAACAGACGGGTCGGGTCCAAGTCCATGAGGGCGTGTAGCCCGGCGAAGATTGCGGTCGCGATGACCCCGATGACGATTGTCGCCCGGAAGCTGGTGGCGAAGGCCACTATGAAGAGCCAGGAGGCTGGATAGCCCCCGGCGATGAAATCGGTCCCGGCAAACCAACCAGCCGACACCAGGAGCAAGGCGACGGCACCGTCGAACACGACGTACCAGGCCTCACCGAGAAATCCGCGCGAGGCGGCGAGCAGTGTGATCCCTGTACCAGCCGTACCGAGCACCAGGGCGCCGATCAGGATCGCGGTGTCCGGCTGGGGATCGGCGGTGACCATTGCCACCACGATCAGAATCACCATCCAGATCCAGCCGAGCAGTCGCATCAGAACGACCACCCGGGTGAGGGTGCGGTCGATGGGCAGGAAGTCCGAGGCCTGCTCGCTGGTCACGGCCACGGTCAGAGGCTAACTGCCTGTCGTTCGCCATCCCCGGGACTCAGATCGAGGCCAGGGCACGGTTCAGGGCGGGGCAGACCCCGTTCTCACCGCACTTCGCGGCGTGCTGGGTGAGTCGGGCATGGATGTACTCGTGGATCACGGCGTGGGCGAACAGGTCTCGGGGCACGTCACGGTTGGTACGCACGATCGGGATGAATCCAGATGGCTTCCAGTATCGGAACACGTCGTCACCGGTGAGCTCGGCAATGATCGCAAGCACCGACTCGTCGAGCTGCAGAGAGTGCACCGCCCGCCGGTACTCATCGCTGGTGGTGAGAAGCGAGAACATGATGTTCATGAAGCACATCCCGGTCTCCAGGTCGAGTCGAACGAGACGGCGCTTCGAGGAGGGCACGATGACCGCGATCTCGATCATCGAGTAATCGAGCGGCCCGAGACGTTGCTCGGGACTGGGCAGCGGACGGTTCCCCAAACCGGCAAGCACCTCATACAGGTTGAGGTCGTGAACGACGACAGCGTTGTCGTCGAGTTGGTCGAGGCGAACCGGGCGCAGGGTGGGCTCCTCGATCCCGCTGTTGCGGGCGATGAACGCCAGCACGTTGGTCTCGATGACGAAATGACGAAGCAACAACTCACCACCCTCTTCGGAGACGAATCGGGACATGAACCAGATCCCGAGTCGGTCGAGGAGCTGATGGGAGGAGAACTCGAAAGGCAGCAGACGCTTCACGAGGACGATCAGCGCCACCGCCACCCGACTGAGAACCCGGGCCGGTGGCCGCACCCAGCGATGCGACCACCGGGATTGGTCCCTGCGTAATAGCTCGAGAGCGTGCCTGTCGAACTCGAAGGTCGGGTCTCCGGCGAGCGCATCCCAGATCCCGGGGCCACCGGTCTCCATCATCTCGCTCAGCCTCGGGTCAGACATCGTCGACCTCTTCCAGCTGAAGGGCGTAGAGCCTGGCCACAACCCGGGCGGTGTGGACTATCGAGTTGGCGATCTCCGCTGTGATCAGGTCGGAGCGGAGGATTTCGAACATCTTCTCGGTGTGCTCCTCGTCGGCGCCACCGTGGTAGGTGAGGAATCTGACCTGCTCCGGGGAGAGGTCGAGCTGATCACGCAGCAACTCCATCCAACGGGTCGCCTTGTTGGCGCCAAGTCCCTCGATGATGTACATCGCCCCGAGCAGGTCGAAGGGGTTCTCCCGGTTCGCCTGGTTGAACATGTAGGCGGACAGCGCCTCCGACCCCGGGTTTTTCACGCCGGCCTCGATCACGGTGCGTTCGCCGCCGACGTTGACGTAGTCGTCATCGAGCATGAGGAAGTCACGTTGCTCCTCGGCGGCGTGCTCGATGAACTCAGCCCGCAACTCGGTGTACTCCGCCGTCAGGTTGGAGGCGGCCCTGGTTATCCAGCGTGACCCCTCCTTCACCTGCTGACGCAGGTTGCACAGCAGATTTCGGTAGTCCTCGACACTCGCCTCGCCCTTCTCGATCCGGGCAACGATCGGCACACGGGACAACTGAGTCTCGAACCTCGCCCAGACCAGGGCCAGCTCCTCCAGCAGCCACTCTGAGGTGGCGTTCGTGGGGATGGTCACCGTTCCCGTTTCGTCCTCGGGGCCGACACAAGTGAGGTGGACGAAGGAAACCGAGAACCGCCCCGACTCGGGGACCATCAGCAGGACCCGGTCGCCGACAGAGAATCGTCCGCCGTTGAAGGCCTCCTCGAGCATGATGTAGATGGAGGCGGCACCGGTGTTCCCTTTGGTTCTGAGATTGGTGAACCAGCGTTCCTCGGGGATCATCAGCCCGGCCTCGCTCATCAGGCGCACGATGTCGGAGCGGAAGTACTCGGAGCTGTAGTGGACGAGGAGATGGTCGACCTCGGAGGGCACTATCCGTCGGTCTCGGACCAGTCCGATGTACTCCTCCACACCGAGGGCGACGATGTTGCCCAAAACTGCTGTGTCCTGACGCAGGTTGAGCATTCCGGCATTGTGGGCATCCCCAGGGTT
>JALDXM010000173.1:0-5419 GCA_032155085.1 Actinomycetota bacterium
AAGGGCGAGACCGAGTTGACCCCCGAGGAGAGACTGCTCCGCGCCATCTTCGGAGAGAAGGCCCGGGAGGTTCGTGACACTTCGCTGAAGGTTCCCCACGGAGAGACCGGCAAGGTCATCGCGGTGAAGGTGTTCAAGCGAGAGGACGGCTACGACCTGAGCCCGGGTGTCAACGAGCTGGTCCGCATCTATGTCGCCACACAACGCAAGATCTCGGAGGGCGACAAGCTCGCCGGGCGACATGGCAACAAGGGCGTGATCTCGAAGGTGCTGCCAGAGGAGGAGATGCCTTTCCTCGCAGACGGCACACCCGTTGACATCATCCTCTCCCCGCTCGGTGTGCCCAGCCGCATGAATCTGGGCCAGGTTCTCGAGACGCATCTTGGATGGGCCGCAGCTCAGGGGTGGGAGCCATTCACTGGCGAATCCCCGGCGGCGGTCGGCACCAAGCCGTGGACCAAGACCGCAACTCCTGTGTTCGACGGTGCCCGAGAGGACGAGATCATGCAGGTGATCTCGTCGGCGCACCCGAACCGAGACGGCGAGCGTCTGGTTGGCGAAGACGGCAAGGCCACTCTCTACGACGGTCGTACCGGCGAGCCCTTCGACACAGATGTCACCGTGGGTTACATCTACATGCTGAAGCTGGTCCACCTCGTGGATGAGAAGATCCACGCTCGGTCGACGGGCCCCTACAGCATGATCACCCAGCAGCCCCTGGGTGGTAAAGCCCAGTTCGGTGGTCAGCGGTTCGGCGAGATGGAGGTCTGGGCCCTCGAGGCCTATGGCGCCGCATACGCCCTACAGGAGCTGTTGACGATCAAGTCGGACGATGTCCAGGGCCGGGTCAAGGTCTACGAGGCCATCGTCAAGGGCGACAACATCCCCGAGCCGGGTATCCCTGAGTCGTTCCGGGTCCTGGTCAAAGAGATGCAGAGCCTCGGTCTCAACGTCGAGATGCTCTCCGCCGGTGAGGAGGTCGAGCTCCGCGAGCTCGAGGAGGACACCTACCGGTCGGTCGAGACACTCGGTATCGACCTGAGTCGCCCCGAGCGCCCCGACTCGGAATAGCTGAACGTTGGATGTAAAGCCCGACCTAGAGATTGTGACGGGGCGGCAGCCCCGGCGGACCGGCGTCTGTTTGGCAGATGGATCAACCGGTTTCGACGTAAGTGCAAGTGATCCCCTGAAGGAGAGAACGGCGGACGAGAGGAGACTCTCGGCCAAAGTCCGCCGGCAATAAATATGGCTGCTCAAATCTTTGATGAACTGAGAATCGGCCTCGCCTCCTCGGACCAGGTTCGCGCCTGGTCGTATGGAGAGGTGAAGAAGCCGGAGACGATCAACTACCGCACCCTCCGTCCTGAGAAGGAGGGTCTCTTCGACGAGCGCATTTTCGGCCCCCAGCGGGACTGGGAGTGCTACTGCGGCAAGTACAAGAGGATCCGCTACAAGGGGATCATCTGCGAGCGCTGCGGTGTCGAGGTCACTCGCTCCAAGGTGCGCCGCGAGCGCATGGGTCACATCGAGCTGGCCGCGCCTGTCACCCACATCTGGTTCTTCAAGGGTGTCCCCAGCCGTCTCGGCTATCTGCTCGACATGTCTCCCAAGGAGCTGGAGAAGGTCATCTACTTCGCCAGCTACATCGTCACGTCCGTCAACGACGAGAATCGTCAGAAGGACCTGCCCGAGCTCGAGGCCGCCATGGGCGACGAGATCGAAGTCGTCAAGAACGAGTTCAACGAGTGGCACGAGGTCCGTCTCGAGGCACTCGAGGACGAGCTCGAGCGTATGGAGGAGGGCGGCGCCAAGTCGCAGGAGATCAACGCTCGACGCAAGGAAGTCGAGAAGGAGATCAAGGAGCGCCAGGAGCGGACCAATCGCGAGATCGAGCTGATCGAAGAGGCCTTCAGCACGTTCCGCACAATGGGACCGAAGCAGCTGATCGAATCCGAGCAGCTGTGGCGTGAGATCTTCTTCCGCTACGCCGACTACTTCGAGGGCGGCATGGGTGCGGAGGCAGTCAAGACTCTGCTCACCTCGCTCGACCTGGATGCCGAGATGGTGCGTCTCGAGGAGAACCTCGGCGGGACGTCCCAGCAGCGTCGTCAGCGGGCCACCCAGCGGATGAAGGTCGTCAAGCCGTTCTGGGAGGGTCAGAACCGTCCCGAGGACATGATCCTGGAGACGGTCCCGGTCATCCCGCCCGACCTCCGTCCGATGGTGCAGCTCGACGGTGGTCGGTTCGCCACGTCCGACCTGAACGACTTGTACAGACGGGTCATCAACCGCAACAACCGTCTCAAGAGACTTCTCGACCTCGGTGCACCCGAGATCATCGTCAACAACGAGAAGCGGATGCTCCAGGAGGCCGTCGACGCCCTGTTCGACAACGGCCGCCGGGGTCGAGCGGTGACCGGACCGGGCAACCGCGCCCTCAAGTCTCTCTCCGACATGCTCAAGGGCAAGCAGGGCCGCTTCCGTCAGAACTTGCTCGGCAAGCGCGTCGACTACTCAGGCCGTTCGGTCATCGTGGTCGGGCCCCAGCTCAAGCTGCACCAGTGCGGTCTGCCCAAGATCATGGCCCTCGAGCTCTTCAAGCCCTTCGTGATGAAGCGCTTGGTCGATCTCGACCTCGCCCAGAACATCAAGGCAGCCAAGCGTATGGTCGAGCGTCAGCGTCCCCAGGTCTGGGACGTGTTGAGTGACGTCATCCAGGAGCACCCGGTGCTCCTCAACCGCGCACCGACGCTGCACCGTCTCGGCATCCAGGCCTTCGAGCCGGTCTTGGTGGAGGGCAAGGCGATCCAGATCCACCCGCTGGTCTGCGAGGCGTTCAACGCTGACTTCGACGGTGACCAGATGGCCGTCCACCTCCCGCTCTCTGCGGAGGCTCAGGCAGAGGCACGGGTTCTCATGTTGTCCTCGAACAACGTGTTGTCCCCGGCTTCGGGCCGTCCCATCGTGACCCCGTCCCAGGACATGGTCATCGGGATCTACTACCTGTCCGAGCACGTGGAGGACGCCAAGGGCGCCGGAAGGACTTACGCCGACATCGACGAGGCCACGATGGCCTACGAGATCGGGGAGCTCTCGCTCCACGCACCGATCAAGCTGAGGCTCGGAGATGTCTCAGGCGACCCAGAGGTGCATCTCGACCTGAAGCAGACGCTGAAGGGCCTCATCAACGAGGAGCCGGTCGACCCCAAGGGTCTCACCGAGACCACGTTGGGTCGTGCCATGCTCAACACAGTCTTCCCAGAGGACTTCCCGTTCATCAACTCGGTGGTGATCAAGAGCGATATCAAGCTCCTGATCGAAACCATCATCGAGCGGTACCCCCGCTCCTCGGTGGCCGCCACCCTCGACGGGATCAAAGAGCTCGGCTTCAAGTTCGCCACCCGTGCCGGTCTCACGATCGCACTCGACGATGTCCGCACGCCCGGTGACAAGGCTGAGATCCTCGCCGAGTACGAGGAGCGGGCCGAGAAGGTACAGAACCTGTTCGCCAAAGGCGTCGTCACCGACGACGAGCGTCGTCAGGAGCTCATCGAGATCTGGACGGAGGCCACCGAGAAGGTGACCGATGCCATGAAGGCCGGTCTGAAGACCGAGCAGTTCAACTCGCTCGACATGATGGTCGGCTCCGGTGCGCGCGGGAACATGATGCAGGTGCGTCAGATCGCCGGTATGCGTGGTCTGGTCGCCAACCCCAAGGGTGACATCATCCCCCGTCCCATCATCTCGAACTTCCGCGAGGGCCTCTCGGTGCTCGAGTATTTCATCTCGACTCACGGCGCACGCAAGGGACTCGCCGACACCGCCCTGCGCACCGCCGACTCCGGTTACCTCACCCGTCGTCTCGTCGACGTCTCCCAGGAGATGATCGTCACCGATGACGACTGCGGGACCGACCGCGGCATCGTCATCCGTGTTATCGACGACCGCGGGGCCAAGATCCGGAACCTTCGCTCTCGCATCTACGGGCGAGCCCTCGCCGATGACCTCAAGGAGGGCCGCACCCTCGTGGCCACCGAGGATGACGAGAAGTTGCGTGAGGGCACGATCATCGGCACCAAGGCGTTGCACGCCATCGAAGATGCCGACCTCGAGTCGGTCCGCGTGCGTTCCCCCCTCACCTGTGACACCAGGGGTGGTGTCTGCCAGACCTGTTACGGGCTGTCGTTGGCGACCGGCAGGGCTGTCGAGACCGCCGAGGCCGTAGGCATCATGGCCGCCCAGTCGATTGGTGAGCCGGGCACGCAGCTGACGATGCGCACATTCCACACCGGTGGAGTCGCGGGTGAGGACATCACCCACGGTCTTCCCAGGGTCGTGGAGCTCTTCGAGGCCCGCACCCCCAAGGGGAAAGCGGTTCTCAGTGAGATCGCCGGTATCGCCAGAGTCCTCGATGACGAGGGTGGACGCCGCATCACCGTGACCAAGGGCGATGACGAGGTCGTCTATCCGATCTCGAGGTTTGCCAAGCTGCGTTTCCAGGATGGCGCCGACGTCGACGCCGGAACCCAGCTCACCGAGGGTCCTCTCGACCCGAAGGAGGTCCTCGTGATCCGTGGAGTGCGAGCCACACAGCAGTACCTGGTCGATCAGGTGCAGGAGGTGTATCGCTCACAGGGTGTGGAGATCCACGACAAGCACATCGAGATGATCGTTCGTCAGATGCTGCGTCGTGTGAGGGTGGTGTCCCCCAACGACTCTGACTTCCTGCCTGCCGCTCTCATCGATGATCAGACTTTCCGTGACACCAACCGGGAACTGGTCGGCGAGGGTAAGAAGCCCGCGGAAGGGCGTCCCGAGCTCATGGGCATCACCAAGGCATCACTGGCAACGGACTCCTGGCTGTCGGCTGCCTCGTTCCAGGAGACCACCAAGGTGCTCACGGACGCGGCGATTCAGAATCGCTCCGACTTCATGCGAGGTCTGAAGGAGAACGTGATCATCGGCAAGCTGATCCCGGCGGGCACCGGTGCCGAGCAGTACCAGGTGCTGCAGCCCTCCTTGCCCGGAGCGACCACAGTGGCTTCGCTGGGCATCCTCGGTGACGGTGACGGGTCGGGCTCGATCGACGATGGTCTCCCCGAAGACCCTGCAGAGTGGTTGGCTTCGCTGGGCGGCAACTCCTCGAACGAGGAAGAGGAATAGGTCACTCCCTTGCAATGAACACGGTATAGCCGTGTTCAATGCACGTCAGTCGAAGGAAGGGGTCGTTACGGCGACCCCTTCCTCGCTTTTAGGGTCTGACGACCTACTCGATTCGGACGACGAGCTATCGCCGTCCCGATATTGTCGCTTTCGGAAGTCCTGATGAGACCGCCTCGGGAGCCGTCCTGATGTCGGTGGGCACATGGAGGGCCGGGCACCGTGCCGGTCTCGTCGGATCCAGGGAGGGAAGTAGCAG
>JALDXM010000174.1:0-5418 GCA_032155085.1 Actinomycetota bacterium
GATTCAGGTTCCTGTGATCGCAAGATCGTGGGGGTTCAAGTCCCCCCTCGCCCACTCTGAGCCTCAAGGGGGGCGACCCCCAGAGCGAGCAAGGTCCCACACCCACGGTGAAACTCAAGGGGCGACCCCCGGATCGAGTTTCACCAAGGCGGGATGTCGTCTCCCCGAGCCCTCTGCTTGGCGTCGTCCACCTCCCGCAATCGACGGCGCATGTCAGCTTCGTCGACCGGTGAGTCGTGGACTTCACGACGCCCGTATCGGTGGGTATAGAGGTTGACCAGGGACCCCACCACCCAGACAACGATGATCAATGCGACCAGGAATCCGACAATCCTCATCACGCCTCCTTGGTCTCCGTCGTCCAGCAGGCAAGACCAAGGCTAGGCCAGGTCCCCGGAGACTCCCTTCGTCCTATCCATCGACGGGCTAATACCCTTCATCCTTCGTCCCCGACTGATCCCGGTCATCAACATGCTTCTCGACCAACCAAGGCCACGTAGGAAGGCCCTGGGCCGATTTCTCTGGCCTCTCGTGATCACCGCCGCGGCCGTGGTGGCCGTGGTCATCACGAGCTCCGGGGACGACACCCGCGTCGAACTCCAGTATCTCGACGAGCTGCAGGAGAGTGCTTCGGAGCTCTCCGTGGGCGCAGACACTCTCAGAGATGTCATCTCCCGGCTGTCGCGGATCGAGCGCTCGGAACTGGAGACAGCCACAACCGGGCTTCGGGACAGTCTGGAGACCGCCCAGGAGTTGGTCGATCGGGGACCGACCTCAGACAACCTGGTGGGTGCCAATGCCGCTTATCGGCGCGCTGTGGAGGCGTGGACCGTCGGTGTGAGCGGGTTTTCATCGGGAATCCTCACCGCTGCCGATGATCCGACCAACACGGTCGTTGCCGACAACATCGCCAACGCCCTCGCCGAGCTTCGAGCCGGTGATCGTCTCTACAGCGACGCGGTACGAGAGCTGGAAGCCGAGGAGGTGCCGGATCCAGTTGCCCCCATGCCGGAGGTGCTGATGCTGCCCGCGGAAGGAGAGCTGTTCACGCTGTCTCTCGCCTATGTCGAGGCGGCTCGGTCCCCCAACAGCGGTATCCCCCTACGTCCCGGGCTTCAGGTTGCGTCCATTACTTCGGACCCGTTGTGGAACGTCGACCCCAACGATCAGGCCATCGTCCCGGCAACCGAGCTGCTCAGCTTCTCGGTGGTAGTGAACAACGCGGGCAACATCGCCAGTGAGCCCGAGCCCATCGAGCTCACCCTCGCCGGCGAGTCCGATCCAGTCGTCGTATCCGAGATGATCCCCGCTCTCGAGCCCGGCCAGCAGACCGCCGTTCGGTTCCTCGAGATCCCGGTCACACCCGGCGCCCTCTATGAAGTGGCTGCATCGCTGACCGCTGCCGCCAATGACACCAACCTCGAGGACAACGCTCTGACTGTCCTGTTCGAGGTCAACGACGAGTAGGGCCGGTTCGGCCCACCGGTACCATCCCCGACCTGATGATCGATCCGAGGCTGCTGCGAGATGACCCCGAAGCCATCAGGTCATCGCTCACCCGACGGGGGTCCAAGCTCGATCTCGATGCCCTAATCACCCTCGACGCCGACCTGCGTGCGGCAAGGCAGAAGGCAGAAGACCTCAGGGCCCGTCAGAAGGAGTCCGGGCGGGAGATCGCCGGCCTCGAAGGGGAGGCCAAAGAGTCGGCCATTGCCGGTGTCGCCGAGTTGGCCGCTCAGGTCAAGGATGCGGGAGCGGAGGTCGACAGACTTCAGTCGGAGTTCGACACGGCTGTGCTCGAGGTCCCCAATCTCGTTGCACCCGATGCCGCCGATGGTTTCGTCGAGGAAGACAACCTCGAGATAAAGCGGGTCGGAGACGCGCTCACCGAAGGTTCCGATCACGCCACGCTTGGAGAGTTGCTGGGAATCGTCGACACGGTGCGTGCCGCGAAGGTGTCGGGAAGCAGGTTCGGGTATCTCAAGGGAAAGGGAGCGATGCTCGAGTTCTCCCTGGTGCGATGGGCGATGGATCACCTGGTGGCCGAGGGATTCATCCCGATGGTGCCCCCGGTCCTGGTGCGAGAGGAGGCCTTGGTAGGGACTGGCTTCTTCCCGGAGGCACGAGAGCAGGTCTACGAGGTGCCCCGTGACGAGCTCTTCCTCGTTGGCACGGCGGAAGTGCCCCTGGCGGCATATCACACCGACGAGATCCTCGAGACCGGTGATCTTCCACTTCGCTACGCCGGCTTCTCAACCTGTTTTCGCCGTGAGGCCGGGACCTATGGCAAAGACACCGCCGGGATCTTCCGGGTGCACCAGTTCGACAAGGTGGAGATGTTCGTCTTCACCACACCGGATGACTCGCCCGCCGAGCACGACCGTCTCCTCGCGGTGGAGGAGAAGCTGGTGACCGAGCTCGAGGTCCCTTATCGCGTGGTCAATGTGGCGGCGGGGGACCTGGGTGCATCCGCCGCCAAGAAGTTCGACATCGAAGCCTGGTTCCCGGGGGAGCAGAGGTATCGGGAGATCACCTCCTGTTCCAACACCACTGATTTCCAGGCCCGGCGGCTCAAGATCCGGATGAGGACGGATCGCGGCAATGAGATCGTGCACACCCTCAATGGCACCGCCTGCGCTGTGGGTCGGACCATCCTCGCCCTGCTCGAAAACCACCAGCAGCCCGACGGGTCGGTCGTGATCCCGAGCGCACTCGTTCCTTACACCGGGTTCGATGTCATCGAACCGTGAGTGAGGTCTCCGATCCGATCTTTGCCCGGATCGCCGCCCGCTATGACCTGATCAACCGCATCCTCTCTCTCGGACAGGAGAAGAGGTGGCGGGCCCGGGGGATCGAGATGCTGGCACCGGGGACTGTGCTGGATCTGGGATGCGGCACCGGAGCGACCGATTTTGGAGTGAGGACCGTTATCGGCCTGGACCCGGTCATCGAGATGCTGGCGCTGAGCCCGGTGGCCGACCGCGCCGTGGGGGTGGGGGAGTCCCTCCCGCTCAAGGATGCGTCGGTGGACGGGGTGTTCAGTGGCTTCGTCTTCAGGAACCTGACATCGGTCACGAGCACCCTGGATGAGATTCACCGGGTCTTGAAGCCGGGTCATGTGGCGGTGGTTGTCGATCTGGCCCGGCCCCGAAACGGACTTCTTCGAATCCTTCACCGCATCGGAACTGCGGTGCTCCTGCCCCTCGTTGGACTGGTCTTCGCCGGCGCCCCGAAGGAGTACTGGTACTTGCACCGGTCTCTCGACTCACTGCCCCCACCGGAACGCCTGTTCCAGGGTCACGCCCTGACCCCCGAGAAGATCTGGCGCATGGGTCTGTTCGGCTTCGTCTACGGTGCTCGGCTCCGGAAGCAGTGATCGTGCCCCCGCCGTCGAGACCTCGTCACGTCGGAGATGGTGGGCGTGGACTCGGGTCAGGCCATCCTGCGTCACCCGGAACGATCCACTTAGGGCTGCTTCCTTCCGGATCTGACCCGGTTCGTGGTGCTCCGCCGCGCAGGACCCGACCGTCAACATCCCGTGTCCACCGTCGACCGGTGTCACTCGGACCCTCGGGCGGGGAATTCAGCCCCGCATAGAGAGGATTTCGGGTTCAGGGCACCCCTAGCGCCCCGCCTATCACGATCGGGGACAGGCTAGGCCGGCACCGGGAATATCACGGCGGGAGAGGCATGGCCTCCTGTTACCTTCCGGCTGGCTGTGTCCGCCCGCTTCGGCCCCCATTTCGGCAAGATCTTTGCCGCCGCCCTCCTCGAGGAGGCGTCATTTTTCCTGCTCGTGCACTTCCCCGGGTACCTCGACAGCCTGGGCATCACCGAATCCACCATCGGGATCCTCTATGCCTCGGGGGCGGTCCTGGCCTTGTGTCTCCGGCCGGCCCTGGGGAGGATCCTCGATCTGACCCACCGCCGCACGGTGCTCCTCGTTGCCGGGATCCTCAACGCGACGGTGGTCCTGCTGCTCGCCACGACCACCGTCTGGGGTCCCTGGTTGGTGGCACTGTTCCTGGCCCAGAGAGTGCTCCAGATCGTCCTGTTCACCACGATGCTGACTTATGGGGCCGACTCCCTGCCGATCGAGCATCGCACGCAGGGTCTCGCACTCTTCGGGCTCTCCGGGCTGGTGCCTATCGCCCTCGGTGGACTTGCCGGCGATCTGGTGGTCGACGCGTTTGGCTATACCGGGCTCTTCGTGGCTGCCTCGGCTGCAAGTCTCGGCTCCTGGCTCTTGGTTTGGCGTCTTCCTGTCCTCCCGATCCTGGGCCGCCGACCCCGCCGGGGTTTCTGGGCCGCCCTAGCCCAGCGCAACCTCCTCCCGCTGTGGTGGGCGACTCTCACTCTCAGCATCGGCATGGAAACCGTGTTCACATTCACGAGGACGTTCGTTGCCGACCGCGGCGTCGGATCGACCGGACTGTTCTTCGGGATCTACGGGTTTTCCGCGGCGGCGATGCGCGTCCTGGGCGGGAGGCAATATGACCGCATCCCACAACGCCCGCTGGTGACTGGTGCCCTCATTTCCTACGGCGCCTGTCTGCTGCTGATGAGCAACGCGGGCAACGCTGCGGTCCTGGCCGCGGCAGGCTTGGCCGCTGGGCTGGCCCATGGTGCAATTTTCCCGATCCTCACCAGCCAAGTCGTGCTCCGGGCCCGAACCGCCGAGCGAGGGTCGGCAATGGCGATCTTCACCTCGATCTTTGACATCGCCCTCCTCGTGGCCGCCCCGGCCGTTGGGTTTCTCATCGATGGGTTCGACTACCGGCTGGCCTTCGGGGTGGTGTCGGTGGTTCTCGGCATTGGGGCTGCGGTCTATGCCTGGTGGGATCACCGCCTGGCATCGTCCGAGGTGCCGGTCGCGGTCTGAGTCAGCGCCGGGTGGCGAAGAACTCCGAGAGCAGCGCCGAGCACTCCGCTTCGAGCACTCCATACACGAGATCTACCCGATGGTTCAGCCTTCGGTCCTGGGGGATGTTGTAGAGCGACCAGGCGGCGCCTGCCTTGAGATCGGCAGCCCCGTACACGATCCGATCGAGCCGGGCCAGGACCGAGGCGCCGGCACACATGACACAGGGCTCCAGGGTCACCACAAGAGTGTGTCCGGAGAGCCGCCAATCATCGAGCTCGCGGGCCCGGGCCGACATGACGAGTGTCTCGGCGTGGGCGGTCGGATCGGACAACTCCTCTCGCCGGTTGTGATCGGCTGCAACCACAGTGCCATCGGAGGCGAGGAGGACGGCACCGACCGGGACGTCGCCGGTAGCCAGGGCCTCCTTTGCCGAGTCGAGGGCGAGCCTCATGGCAGCGTCGTAGCCGTCTGGCGGGGTCGGCTCAGGCATGGCCGTGGATTATCCTCTATCCGCCCGCTGGGTCCGGCGGGTGTCTCCCGGAGGGATCGCATAG
>JALDXM010000175.1:0-5414 GCA_032155085.1 Actinomycetota bacterium
CACGTCGGCCTGGTCCAGACCCTCGGCCTCGTTCGCCGACCGGTACCCGAGATCGCCACCGACTTCGAGGGGGCCGGTCACCACGAGACGGTTGACGCTGACGTCGACATCGCCCTCGACTGTGCCCTCGATCTCTAGCACCCGCTGGGTCCCACCCACATCAGCCCCGATGGTCCCTGCCGACGTCAGCCGGTAGGCCCACACCACGACGTCTCCGTCTATCGACGATTCGGAAGACAGCTCGACCGTGACGGCGCCGCCCACAAGATCGCCATCGATAGACCCGGACACATCCACGCGATTGGCCGTGGCGCGGACCGACCCGCCGACCACACCGTCGACCCTGACCACGGGGGCAACCGCAGCCACGCTCCCGGTCACCTCTCCCGAAATGACGACATCCTCGGCGGCGAACGCAACGAGGTCCCCATCGACGACACCTTCGACTACCACCCGTTCCCCGGCTGCGTATAGGTCGCCATCGACGGTGTCCCCATCCGGGATGATGACCAGCTCCGAGGCCGCGGTCTCGGCGGCATAGCCCGGCCCTGCCAGACCCACCGTGAAGAACCCGGCAAGGGCGCAGACGACGAGGTATCTATATGGGGAGAGCATCAGCCGCCAGATCGAGAAGCGACGCGGGGAAGATGCCCCACAGGATCGTCGCGGCGACAGCCAACACCAACACCCAGCGCTCGGCCCCGATGCGCAGTGAGCCTTCCTCCTCAGCCTCGTCCATGTACATCACGACGATGACCCGGATGTAGAAGGCGAAGGCCACCACAGAGGCCACCACTGCCACGACGACAAGCCACTGATACCCCTGCGCCCAGGCTCCGGCGAATACTCCAAACTTGGCGACGAATCCCGAGGTGACGGGGAGACCTCCCATTCCGAGGAGGATCACGGTGAATGCCCCAGCGAGCAGCGGGCTGCGCCGGCCGAGACCCCGATATTCGTCGATGCCGGAGCCTGCTCCATCGGGGCCGCTGACCACCGAAACCACCGCAAACGCGCCGACTAGTTGCACGGCATAGATGGCCAGATAGAAGAGGACGGCATCGGTCGCCCCTCCCACAACTCCGGTCATGATGAAGCCGGCGTGAGCCACCCCTGAGTAGGCAAGCAGCCGTCGCACATCGCCCTGGACCAGGGCGAACACCGATCCGAGAATCATCGACACAACCGAGATCCCGGCCACGACAGGAAGCCAGGTCTCCGAGAGATCCGGCAGGCCGGTGAGAAGGACGCGGGCGATGGCAGCGAAACCGGCCACCTTGGCCACGGCAGCCATATATCCGACGAGACCGGCCGGTGCCCCCTGGTAGACGTCCGGTGCCCAAGTGTGGAAGGGGGCGGCGGACACCTTGAAGCCGAGGCCGGCGATCACGAGGCCCACCCCGATGTAGACGATCGCCGGGCTGGAGAGGACAAACCCCGAGAGAAGTTCGCGTATCCCGACTATCTCGAATTGACCGGTGCCCGCATAGATCAGGGCGACGCCGTACACGAAGATCGCGGAGGCGAAGGAACCGAGGAGGAAGTACTTGATCGCGGCTTCCTCCGACTCCCGATTCTCCCGGGCCAACCCGGCAAGGACATATAGGGAGATCGAGCCGACCTCGAGTCCGAGGAACATCATCACGAGGTTGTTCGCCGCGACCATGAGCGAGAACCCGGCGGTCGCCAGGAGGACCAACGCGATCGCCTCCGCTCCCCGCCTCCCCAGACCGGCGACGAAACGCCAGCCGGCGGCCAGGCCGAGGGCGGTGGCTGCGATCAGCACCAGTCGGGCGAAGACGGCAAAGCCGTCCACCGAGATGAGCCCGGCGAAGGCCAGTGCGCCATCGGGTTCGATCCGGGCCCACTGCACCACGGTGAGGATGGCGGTGACGGCGACGATTGCACCCGTCACCCAGCCGAGGGTTCGGGCCGGTGGCTTCCACTGAACATCCACAAGGAGCACCAGCGCAGCGCCGACGGCGAGAGCCAGGTCGGGGGCGATGGCCAGCCAGGAGATCTCGGGCGGTGTGATCAATCCTGGTCCCCTGCGACGTACACGTCATCGAGCCGGCCCGGTTCGGGGACCTCAAAGCCAGTTTGCTCGACGACGTGATCGATGACCGCCTCCGTCGACGGCGTGATCTTCTCGAGAAGCAGATTCGGGTAGAGCCCGATGACCAGCACCAGGATCACCAGAGGGGCGAGAAGGGCGATCTCACGAGCTGATAGGTCGGAGAGAATCTTGTTCTCCTCCTTTTCCGGGACACCGGTGAATACCCGCTCATAGGCCCAGAGGAGGTAGATGGCGGCCAGGACGACCCCGAAGGCGGCGATGATCGTCAGGCTGGGCAATGCGGGAAAGCTCCCGATCAGGACGAGGAACTCGCCGACGAAGCCGTTGAGGCCAGGCAGCCCGATCGAGGCGAAGGTCATGAACAAGAAGAAGCCGGCGAGGAGTGGCATCGTCTTCTGCAGACCCCCGAAGTCGGCGATCTTCTTGGTGTGCCGCCGGTCATAGATCATCCCCACCAGGAGGAACAGGGCACCGGTGGTCAGGCCATGGTTGACGTTCTGGATGACAGCCCCCTGGAGCCCGCCCGAGGTCAGGGCAAAGGTGCCGAGCACGATGAATCCCAGATGGCTCACAGATGAATAGGCGACCAGTTTCTTCAGATCCGGTTGGACGATGGCCACCACGGCCCCATAGATGATCCCGACGACGGCGAGGATGGCCATGATCGGTATCGCGTCCACTGAAGCCTCTGGGAACAGGGAAAGGTTGAAGCGAAGAAGCCCGTATGTGCCCAGCTTCAGGAGGACGGCGGCGAGGAGGACCGACCCCGCAGTCGGCGCCTCCACGTGGGCGTCGGGGAGCCAGGTGTGGAATGGGAACAGTGGGACCTTGATGGCGAATGCGATGGCGAATGCGGCGAAGAAGAGACGCTCGGCCCCAACGGTGAGGTCGAGGTTGGCGAGATCGGACAGGGCGAACGAGGCGGAACCGGTCTGGTCGACTTGGGTGAGGGCGAGGCCGATGATGGCGGCCAGCATCAGGGCGGAGCCGAACGCGGTGTAGATGAAGAACTTGACCGCGGCGTATATGCGGCGCTCCGCCCCCCAGATTCCGATGATGAAATACATGGGGACCAACATCGCCTCGAAGAACACGAAGAAGAGGAAGAGGTCCAATGCGAGGAACGCCCCGATCAGGGCGGCCTCGAGCAGCAACGTGTAGATCACGAACTCCTTGATCCGGCTCTCGATCGAGGTGGAGGCCGCCAGCGCGATCGGGACCAGAATCGTGGTCAGCACCACCATCGGGAGCGAGATCCCGTCGACCCCGAGATGCCAGTCGATCCCCCAGGGCTCGTACCAGGTGGCCCGCTCCACGTACTGGAAGCCGGCCGAAGGCTCAAAGATCCAGAACAGATAGGCGGCCAGGGCGAGAGGGAACACCGAGAGGGCGATGCCGAGGGAGAGATGGATCTCCCGCCGACGCCCTGAGACCAGGGCGACGACGATCGCCGCGGCGATGGGAAGCAGGACGAGGGCGGTGAGCATCAGGACGACCTCGCCGTGTGGCGGCAGCCCCGGCCGACCGACGTCTGTTCGCCCCTTGGGCTGATGACGCAAGCACGGTGCCCCGATCGAGAGTGAGCGTTGCCGAGGGGCGAAGTCGGCCGGCAATCAAGCAGGAGCATCAAGAGCCTCCCGCCACCAGCCAGGCCACGACGACCACGGCGCCGGCCAGGAAGAGCGCCCCGTAGTTGCGAACGAACCCGGTCTGCAGCGGCCTTGCCCAGTCACCTATGCCCTTGACTACCCGGCCAACTCCGTTGACCGCCCCGTCGACCACCCCGGCATCGAAGGAAAAAGCGGCTGCCTCGGACAGTCTCCTTCCCGGGGCCACCAGGGCCCGGCCGTAGAGATCATCGACGCCGTACGCCTGCTCCCACGTGCCCCACAACGGCTCGAAGGACTCCTCGAATCGACGCCACCGCTCTGGTGGCCGCCGATAGGCCAGATACCCCGCGACGGCTCCGGCCAGCGCCGCCATGATGGAGAGCCCGGCGAGGACAGCCAGTGTCAACCAGTCTGTGGACGCTTCCTGGATAGGGACTCCCTCGAAGCTGGGCTCGAGGAAGTGCTCCAGGGTCAGCCGGAACGGCGTGTTGACCAGGCCCCCGACGAACGCAAGCACCGCCAGTGCGATCAGGGGAAGAGTCATGATCCTCGGTGACTCGTGGGGATGTGCCTTTTCGTCCCAGCGAGGCTCACCGAGGAACCCCAGAACCCAGAGCCGGGTGATGTAGAACGCGGTGAGCATGGCAGTGATCAGCCCGATGATCCACAGGAAGTAGAACCATCCGCCGCGGGCGAAGTCGGCGGCGAGGATCTCGTCCTTCGACCAGAACCCGGCCAGGGGAGGGATGCCGGCGAGGGCAAGTCCACCGACCGCCATCGTGACCGCAGTGACTGGCATCTTGCGGAAGAGCCCACCCATGCGATGCATGTCTTGCTCGTCGCTCATGGCATGGATCACGGACCCGGCCCCGAGGAAGAGCAGGGCCTTGAAGAAGGCGTGGGTCATGAGATGGAAGATCGCGGCCACATAGGCCGTGGCGCCCGCGGCGAGAAACATGAACCCCAACTGGGAGATGGTCGAGTAGGCCAGCACCCTCTTGATGTCACGCTGCGCGAGGGCGATCGAAGCCGCCCAGATGGCAGTAAGCGCCCCGACCGAAGCCACCACCGTTGACGCGAACGGCGTGAACTCATAAATGGGGGCGGAGCGGGCGATGACGTAGACGCCGGCTGTGACCATCGTCGCGGCGTGGATCAGGGCTGACACCGGCGTAGGGCCTTCCATGGCGTCGGGCAGCCAGACGTAAAGCGGGATCTGGGCTGACTTGCCCGCCGCCCCGACGAGGAAGAGAAGGCCGATTGCAGTGGCCAGCCCCCCGGTGAGCTCCTCACCGGCGCGCTCGAAGATCCCGCTGAAGGAAAGGGTGCCGAAAGTGGCGAAAACCAGCATCAGTCCCACCATGAACCCGAAGTCGCCGATCCGGTTGACGACGAACGCTTTCTTCGCCGCAGCGGAAGCGCTCGGCCGGGTGTACCAGAACCCGATGAGCAGGAATGAACAGAGCCCGACCAGTTCCCAGCCCAGGAACAACATGGCGTAGTTGCCGGCCAAGACCAGGGTCAGCATCGAGGCGGCGAAGAGATTGAGGTTGGTGAAGAAGCGGTGGAAACGCTCGTCGCCGTGCATATAACCGATGGCGAAGACGTGGATCAGGGTCCCGACTCCAGTGACCACCAGGGCCATCAGGGAGGCCAGCGGGTCCCACATCAGCTCAAAGCTGGCCCCGATCGCCGGCATCCACTCCCATAGGGGGATGGTCGTGGGC
>JALDXM010000176.1:0-5410 GCA_032155085.1 Actinomycetota bacterium
CCCTCCGGTCCCGCGACGACACCCCCACCGGAGCTCAACAGCCTGACCCCTTGTTGATCTGATATGGCCAGCCATTCGACGCCATCGGCATCGAGGATCCTCCCCGGCTGGGTTGCCTTGATCTCACCTGACTCGGTGAGCAAGACCACTGAGTCGCGTTCTTCGTCCTGGATGGCAAAGCCCCAGTCGCCCCATGCCTGGAGGCTGCCAGTGATGCCGACGGCCCTGGTCACGATTTGAGGGTCGGCCGCCGGCTCGGCGAGGGACCAGAGAACGAGTTCGTCATCGGCGAATGTCGTATAGGCGAGACGTAGTGGCTCGGTGTCGTGCCAGGCATACCCGGTCACACCCGTGGCCACAATGCCAGCCTGCTCGGGAACGCCGGCGTAGAGCACGCCTTGAGCCTGGTCGGGC
Organism: Actinomycetota bacterium; assembly: GCA_032155085.1. GTDB lineage: Bacteria > Actinomycetota > Acidimicrobiia > Spongiisociales > ZC4RG35 > JARDZU01. The sequence continues at coordinate 415 of JALDXM010000176.1, forward strand.
ACCGGGAGCAGGGTGGCAATCCGACGAGACGAGGCATCGAATGTGACAGGACCGGGCGGTCGAGCGACTCCGACGGGGATGGTGCGCAGTCTTGGCTCACCCCTCAACGGCCACACCAGCAACTCGAGGCTTTGACCATCGCCTCTGGACACCGCGACCAGGCCATCCGGAAAGTCCTCGATTACATCACCGATGCCTTCGGGACCCTCGACCGCCGCAGCACCCGAAGTCGTCGAAGTCAGGGCCGCGGGCTCGTCGGTGCGGAGGGCGAGGATGCTGGCGCCGGCGCCGAGTATCAGGCCAATCGCCAGCCAGATCCAGCCTGGCGTTGCCCTGCCATCGTTGCCAGGCTCACGGTCCTCCTCGACCACTTTTGGCACCGACTTCACGGGGAGAAAGGTACGCCGGGGCTAGAGAAGTTAGGTCCTTCTCGGCGACTGAGTGCGAAATGGAGTCTAAAGTCGCGCCGCGGCGTGGCTTCTGTCTCGCCGCGCATTCCCAAATGGAGGAAGGAAACATGAAAATGAAGAGAGGCATCAAGCTTCTCGCGCTCGTGGGCGTCCTCTCCCTGATCATCGCCGCTTGTGGTGGCGACGGCGGGGGCGAGGAGGCTACGACGACGTCGGCCGCTGGCGAGGAAGCCACGACCACCGCCGCCGCTGAGGAGACCACGACCTCTGCCGCCGCAGGCACCACCGTGCCAGCTGGTGAGCTGGGGACGATCGAGGTAGCGGCCGGCGAGCCCATCAAGATCGCCAGCCTGCAGTCGATCACCGGTGACACTGCCAGCCTCGGCACCGACCAGGTCCGTGCCATCGAGATCGCCATCACCGACAAGGGTGAGATCTTGGGCCATCCTGTCGAGCTGGCGTTCAACGAGGACGACACCTGTGGCGCCGAAGGCGGTCAGACCGGTGCGACTCGGATCATTGCCGATCCGCAGGTCGTCGCCGTCATTGGAACGAGCTGCTCCGGCGCCGGTGTGCCGGCTTCGAACGTCGTCACCTCGGCGGGTCGGGTCCTGATCTCGGGCTCGAACACCTCCCCGGTGCTGACCTCGGACCTGGCCGGCAACGAAGGCCCCGAGCACCACGTCGGATACTTCCGGACCGCTCACAACGACGCCATCCAGGGCGCCGCTGCGGCCACGTTCGTGTTCGAGGAGCTCGGTATCAGCAACGTGGCGACCATCAACGATGGTGACCCCTACACACAGGGTCTGACCAGTGCCTTCGGGGCGGCGTTCACCGAATTGGGCGGCACTTTGGTGCTCGAGACAGCGGTGACCGCGGACCAGACCGACATGCGTCCGGTCCTCACCGAGGTGGCGGCAGCCGGTGCCGAGCTCATCTTCTTCCCGATCTTCCAGCCTGCCGGTGACTTCATCGCCGAGCAGGCCGCGGAAGTCGCCGGGTTGGAAGAGACGGTCCTGATGGGTGCCGACGGTCTCCTGTCCGACACGTATGTGGTGCTACCGGCAACGGAGAACATGTACTTCTCCGGCCCGCAGACCCCCACCGGTGGTGCTTACGACGAGTTTGTCGCCAAGTACCAGGAGGCATACGGTGAGGCGCCGATCCAGTCGTTCCACGCTCACGCCTACGACGCGACGAACATGGTGTTCACCGCGATCGAGGAAGCAGCCACGGACGACGGCAGCGGCAACCTGACCATCGACCTCCAGGGTGTCCGCGACAGCATCTTCGGCCAGACCCACGAGGGTCTCACCGGCACGCTCAGCTGTGACGAGTTCGGCGACTGTGCCGCTCCGAACATCGACATCCTGCAGAACACCGCAGAGACGGCGGACATCGCCGCGGTCAGGGGCAATGTCCTCGCGACCTACTCGGCGGAACAGCTCGGTTTCTAACCGACAGTGACAAGTGCCATGTGCGGCACCAGGCACCCAACCCAAGAGGGAAGGCCGACCGCTAGATGACAGAAGCCGCGACTGTCGAGGCTCGCCCCGTCCGGCGTGTCTCACGGATCACACCGGTCAGCATCTTTCTCTGGGCTCTCCGCATCGCCGCGCTGGCGATCATCCTCTACGGGTCCTATCTCAGCATCTCATCCGGTCGCCTCACCGCGGCGCAGTGGCGAGATCTGTTCGTTTTCGGGATCTCCACCGGGTCGGTCTACGCCCTGATCGCCCTTGGCTACACCATGGTCTATGGCGTGCTCCGCTTCATCAACTTCGCCCATGGCGAGGTGTTCATGGTGGGGGCGATGATGGCTTTCTACGTGGCCAATGCCCTGGCCACAACGACCTTGTGGACCTCCGGCCCGGTCGTATCCCTGTTGATTGTCCTCGTAGCGGCCATGGTGACGTCGACATCCGTGGCCGTGATCGTGGAGCGGATCGCCTATCGGCCGCTCCGCGGCGCTCCCCGTCTCATCCCCCTCATCACCTCGATAGGCGCCTCCTTCACCATCCAGTACCTGGTTAGAGGTCTGGTCGGGCCCAGCACCAAGGCGTTTCCCGACATGGTGCAGCTACAGGGGACGGTCCAGATCGCCGGATTCGTCATCCTCAAGACCCAGGTTGTGGTGATAGTCGCCGCCCTCCTCATGATGACTGGTCTCTATTTCTTCGTAGAGAAGACTCGCACCGGCAAGTCGATGCGGGCGGTCGCCGAGGATCCCGAGACGGCGGCGCTCATGGGCATCAACGTCGACACGACAATCGTCAAGGTGTTCGCCATCGGTGGCGCCATGGCCGGGGTCGCCGGCGCCCTCTGGGGCCTGGTCTTCCCCAGTCTCAACTTCTACTCCGGCTTCCTGCCCGGTATCAAGGCCTTCACATCGGCCGTCCTCGGAGGCATCGGCAACATCGTCGGCGCGATGATCGGTGGGGTCAGCATCGGCATCTTCGAGTCGGTCGGGCCCAGCCTGGTCCTGGCGGGATACGAGATCCCCGCCTTTAGCCAGCTGAAGGACGTGGTGGCCTACGCGGCCCTGGTCCTGGTGCTGATCTTCCGGCCCACTGGCATCCTCGGCGAGCGTCTCGCCCAGGAGAGGACCTAGCCCGTGTCGCAGGTCGTGGACGCTCCGGTCCCGGTCGAAGTGGAGCTTCGTCCTGCACCCCCACTCGATATGAAGAAGGCCGTGAAGCTCGGCTTGTCAGCTGCAGCCGCCATGGTCCTGGTGTGCGGCATTGGAATGGTGACCACGTTCCAGCCCCGGATGCTGATCGACCCCATTCTGCCCCTGGGAACCTTCTTCCTCTACCTCCTGGCGTTCATCTTTGGATGGATGGCGGGACAGCCGCCGGCGGCTCTCGAGGGCTTCGAGCCGGCGAAGCCAGGGAGCCGGAATGTGCTGGCTGGAGCTGTGGCCGGGGCTCTCGGGGGCTTGGGTGTCGGGCTCCTCCTCATCGTTATAACCACCTGGGATCTGCAGGGCGTGTTCATCAACCTCTCGCCGCAATTGGCCGAGATTCTCAGCTTCGGCCTCCCTGTCGCCGCCGCTATCCCCGTGATCGCACTCGTTGCTGGTGTTTCGGGCGCTCTCGGGGGCGCGGTCCATCTGCTTTCGCCTCGTCTGCGTCGGGCCCTCATGTCGGCCCTGGCCTGGGTAGTCGTCTTCGCTCTCTTCACCGACATATTTGGACAGCTCTTCGCCGGCCTCAGCATGGAGTTCGTCATCAATTTCCTCTACACGGGGAGGGGGGGGGCGCTGACCATCGTGGGGGCCATCGTTGTGTTCGCCCTCTTTTTCGCCTTCTACTGGTGGATGGGCGGCCGGGAAAACACTCTGCGCCAAAGAGTGCAAGCAATGCCCAGGGATCGACGATCACGCTGGCAAATCGGAGCCGCGCTGATCATCCTCGTGGTCCTCTACTTCCTCCCCAGGATCATGGGCCCGTTCGTCAGTCAGATCCTGGTCACCGCAGGGATCTACCTGCTCATGGCCCTGGGCCTAAACATCGTCGTTGGCTACGCGGGGCTCCTCGACCTGGGATATGTGGCCTTCTTCGCAGTCGGCGCATACACCACGGCGATCCTGACCTCACCCCAGTCTCCTGCCTTCTCCCCGGAGATCTCGGTGCTCGCGTCGATCCCCTTCGTCATGATTGCCGCTGCAGTGGCGGGCATCCTGGTGGCGACACCGGTCATCCGAATGCGTGGCGACTATCTGGCCATCGTGACGTTGGGCTTCGGAGAGATCGCCCGGATCCTGCTCAACTCCGAGTGGCTGGCCCCCTACTTCGGGGGGGCCCAGGGCATCACCAACATCCCCGACCTACAGATCGGGCCCATAACCTTCACCACGCCCCAGGACTACTTCTACCCCGTGTTTCTGTTTGTCCTCCTCGCCGCGTATATCACCTATGCGGTGCAGAACTCCAGATGGGGACGAGCCTGGATGGCGATGCGTGAAGACGAGTCGGTGGCGGAGGCCATGGGCATCAACATCGTCACCGCCAAGCTCTCGGCCTTCGTGGTGGGGGCGATCCTCGCCAGCTTCGGCGGTACTTTGTTCGCGGCTCAGATCGGCTCGGTCTTCCCCCATACCTTCGACATCGTGGTCTCGATCACGGTCTTGGTGATCATCATCGTCGGCGGGATGGGGAGTGTTCCCGGCGTGGTCCTGGGTGCCATAGTGCTCATCGTCCTTCCGAACCTGCTCCGGGAATTCTCCGAGTACCAGTTCCTCTTCTATGGGGTCCTCCTCATAGTCATGATGCTGAAGCGGCCGGAGGGCTTCATCCCGAGCAAGCGACGAGCACAGGAGCTCCACTCCGAAGAGCTCTCTCAGGACGCATGGCTCGAGATCTATGGCGAAAAGGGCCAGCCCGAGCACGTGCCAGAAGGGGCGGTCTGATGGCGCTGCTCGAGATCCAGGGCCTGAGCAAGTCCTTCGGGGGCCTGCATGCGATCAACGGCCTCGACATCGATGTCGACGAAGGCGAGGTGGTCAGCGTCATCGGCCCCAACGGCGCCGGCAAGACCACCTTCTTCAACCTCGTGACAGGAATGGAGACCCCAGACGAGGG
>JALDXM010000177.1:0-5406 GCA_032155085.1 Actinomycetota bacterium
CGACGGGCTGAGACCGCCGGACGTCGATCGTGATGGGCTCCTGCCCGCGATTCGGAGCCTGGCCGACCTCCTCAGTCGCGTACATCACATGGACATCGAGGTGGTCTGCGATGGCGAGCCGGATCTGGAGGGACGGGCGGAGCACGAGGTGTTTCGCATCGTGCAGGAGGCTCTCACGAATGCAGTACGGCACTCTCAGGCGGGCAAGGTGACCGTGTCGGTGGCCAACGGCGACGGTCTGGCCGTGTCGATCACGGACGACGGCATGGGTTTCGAGCCGGATGCACGTGGCTCGAGAGGCAGGCGGCTCGGGCTCACTTCGATGCGAGACCGGGCCTATGCCCTCGGCGGCCGGCTGACCATCGATTCCGCTCCCGGCCTGGGCTCGACGGTGCGCTTGGAGGTGCCGGCATGACCCGGGACATCAAGGTCATGATCGTGGACGATCACCCGGTGGTACGCAAGGGCCTCCGTTCCTTTCTCGAGACTCAGCCCGGGATGAAAGTTGTGGGTGAGGCCGCAGACGGCCGGGAGGCGATGCGGGAGCTGGCCACCGGCGAGCCCGACCTCGTCCTCCTCGACCTGCACCTCCCCGATTCCTCTGGCTCCGACCTGATACCCGAGATGCGGAAATGGAACCCCGGGTTGAAAGTCCTGGTCCTGACCGGCTTCGCCGACCGACGCCAGGTAGTGCCGGCCATCAGGGCCGGGGCCGACGGCTACCTACTCAAGGACACCGATCCTGATCAGCTGGCCGAAGCGATCCGAGAGCTGGCCGACGGTCGCACCGTATATGCCCAGGAGGCGGCGGCAGCGTTGTCCGCTTACGTGTCAGGCGGCGATCCCCACGAGGCCCTGGCCGATCTCACGGCGCGAGAACGGGAGGTGCTCGCCGGGCTGGGCCAGGGTTGGTCCAACGCACGTCTCGCCGAAGAGCTGTTCGTGTCCGAGAAGACGGTGAAGACCCACGTCTCCGCCGTCCTCCGCAAGCTGGGTCTCGACGACCGCACCCAAGCCGCCCTGTTTGCAGTGAAAAGCGGCCTCGTCGAAGGCTGAGCTAGGTCCCGAGGTGTAGGTCGAATCGGGCCGGGGACCGATGCCGCAGATCGGGTCCCGCCCTACCTTGAACGTATGAGCACGGCAATCATCACCGGGGCCTCACGGGGCTTCGGGCTCGCCCTCGCCCAGACCCTGGCCGGCAAAGGCTGGGATTTGGTGATCGATGCCCGCGATGGGTACGACCTGGAGCAAGCCGCCGCCACCATCGAGGCTGCCGGCGGCGGCCGGTTGACCGCTATCGCCGGAGATGTGACCGATCCCGGCCACCTCGATGCCCTGGTCGACGCCGCCACATCGTTGGGCGACTACGCCCTATTGGTCAACAACGCCAGCTTGCTCGGTCCGAGCCCCCAGCCTCCGCTGGCCGATTACCCGATCGAGGCGCTGGAGCGAGTCTTCGCCACGAACGTGACCGCTCCGCTCCGGTTGACGCAACTGTCTCTTCCACATCTTCGCCAGACCCGGGGAACTGTCATCAACGTCACCTCCGACGCGGCGGTGGAGGGTTATGAAGGATGGGGCGGATACGGAGCCTCCAAGGCCGCCCTCGAACAGCTCTCCAACGTCCTCGCTGCCGAAGAGCCGGACATCACCGTCTACTGGCTCGATCCCGGTGACATGAACACGAGGATGCACCAGGAGGCCTTTCCGGGAGAGGACATCTCCGATCGCCCCCTGCCCGAGACCCGGGTGCCTGCGGTCCTCCGGCTCCTGGAAGGTCGATATCCGACCGGCCGATATCAGGCTGCCGACCTGCTGGCCGAGGAGGTCGGAGCGTGACCGCCGTGGCACTTCGGCCTGCCGATCTCTTGGACGGATTCACCGTCCCGCCTGAGCAGGAGGCGACCAGACCGGCGGAGACACGGGGCGTGCGCCGGGATCGTGTGCGTCTGATGACGACGGGCCCGGACGGAATCGGCCACCAGGTGTTCACGGACCTGCCCGGCTTGTTGAGAGCCGGAGACCTGGTGGTGGTGAACGACTCCGCCACCCTCCCTGCCGCGGTGATGGTCGACCGCGACCTTGTCATCCATTTCTCCACGCGGCTGCCCGGCGGCCTCGACATCGTCGAGCCGCGGCGCCCGACTGGTGGCACCTCGCTCGCTCACATGGGCATCGAGGCGGGACGGATCGACCTTCCCGGTGGTGGGACCCTCGAGTTGCTCACCCCGTACCCGGTGGGAACGCCCTACGAGCGCCTATGGGTGGCCCGAGCCGACTTGCCTGCTCCGAGAACCGAGTACCTCGGAACGTGGGGCCGGCCGATCCGCTACCGGCACACAGATGGGCCTTACAAGATCGACGCCTATCAGACTGTTTTCGCAAGGGTCCCGGGCTCGGCTGAGATGCCCAGCGCCGGGCGCCCCTTCACCGAGCGGCTTGTGGCCGAGCTAGCCCTGTCCGGGGTGATCCTGGCCCCGCTCACCCTGCACACCGGCGTGTCGTCACAGGAGACTGGCGAGCCTCCGTACTCCGAATGGTTCGAGATCCCTGAGCGGACCGCGGCGTTGGTCAACCACACCAGATCCTCTGGAGGTCGGGTGATCGCGGTGGGCACGACGGTGGTCCGGGCCCTGGAAACGACGGTGGACGCCCGCGGGGTCTCCCACCCCGGACGCTCCTGGACCGATCTGGTTATCGGGCCGGACCACGATCCGAAGGCCGTCGACGGTCTGATAACCGGGTGGCACGAGCCAGAATCGACCCATCTCGGACTGCTCGAGGCCTTCGCCGGACGCTCAGCCCTGGCCAGTAGCTATGAGGCTGCACTCGCCTGCGGATATCTGTGGCACGAATTCGGGGACAGCCACCTCATCCTGCTCGGCGCCTGACCCGAAATTGGGAGCAAAACACGTCACATACGACACGTTTTCGTCCCAATTTCGCAGAAATCAGCCGACGTTCGCCCTGCTGCCGATACGGGCGAAAGGCTCGGTCGAGAAGACCACCTCCAGCGGCACCTCGAAGTAGTCGGCGATCTTGAGGGCGAGGAAGAGACTGGGGCTGTATTCCCCGCGCTCGAGGTACCCGATCGTCTGATAGTGCACGCCGAGGGCCTCCGACAGCTCACGCCTCGACACGCCGCGCTCGGCACGCAGCATTGCGATGCGGTTGTGAACGATGTCCGTCATCGAACCCACTGCAGGGCTTGCTCCCGGGCGGCCTCTACCTGGGATCCGGACTGTCGGCGAGCCATCCGCCGGACGACGACCGGAGCGATCAGGCTTCCGGCGATCGCCCAGGCGCTGAGGACCAGCACCGTCTCCAACGTCCGCCATGACCGGCCGATCTCGAGTGCGGCCGCGGCGTCGGGGAGGAAGGCGGAGCGCATGCCCAGGCCTACCCAGTACATCGGGAACATCTGCGCCACGACCTGCACCCACCCCCAGAGCGACTGGATCGGGAAGAAGATCCCTGAGATCCCGATCAGCACGAGGACCGGCAGCATCCCCCAGGTACCCACCTTCTGCACACCCGGGGCGAGAGAGCCGATGATGATTCCGATCGGGAGGGTGGCCCACAGACCGAGAAGAGTCACCCAGACCAAGGTCGCCCAACCTTCCGCGCCGTTCGACATCAATCCATCGAAGAGGATCGCCCCCGGGACGAGGATGACGAGAAACGACGGGATGATGGCAAGCACGTTGAGCACGACATGCCCGGTGACGTGTCCGACTACCCCGTGGGGGACCGCCTTGGCCCGGAGCAGCGTGCCGTCTTCGCGTTCCATCGCTAGGGCGTAGGCAGGGCCGACTATCAGGCTGAAGACGAGCAGCCCTCCGAGCATGCTCGGAAGCACGACAGTGGGATAAGAGAGATCGGTCCCCTGGACGTCGTTGTTGCGGTTGAACCACAGATAGAGCAGGACAAGCGCGGATGTGAACAAATAGAAGCCCTGGTCCTGTGGGCTCTTCAGACTCAGCTTGAACTCGGTCCAACCACGGTTGAAGCCGGATCTGATGGCGTGGACGGTGGCACTCATGAAGCAGCCTCCTCGAATCCAGTGATTTCCGGCTCGGCCTGACCGGACTCGTGCTGCTGAACCATCGTGATGTAGGTGTCCTCGAGGGTGGCCCGACGCACCTCGAGGTCGGCCACGTCGTCATGCTGGGTCAGCAGTTGCCGGACGAAGACGGTCGGATCAGGGGTGGAGTGCACGAAATGCTCGCCGTCCTGGGACCAGCGAACCTGGGCATCTCGCGTCACCTGACGGGCAAGCTCGTCAGCACTGCCATCGGCGACGATCCGGCCGGCGGCGAGGATGAGTATGCGATCGGCGAGCTTCTCCGCCTCGTCGAGGTCGTGGGTGGTGAGCAACACCGTCGTCTCCTCGACGTCGGTGAGCCGGTGGATGAGGTCGTGGAAATCCCGCCTCGCCTGAGGGTCGAAGCCGGCGGTCGGCTCATCGAGGAAGAGCAGCTCGGGCCGCCCGATGATGCCGACGGCCACATCGAGACGGCGCCGCTCTCCCCCCGACAGCGTGCGGATCTTCTGTTCGGCCTGTGCTTCGATCCCGACCAGTTTGATGAGGTCCTCGACGTCGTACGGACGGGAGCGCTCAGCGGTGGAATAGGGCTCGTAATAGCGCCCGAGGTAGTTGAGGAGAAGACGCGGGGTCCAGCGTGGGTGGTCCCGCCACGACTGGAGCACCACCCCGACCTGCGCCCGCCAGTCCTCGTCGGCGGCGGCGGGGTCGACTCCGAGCACCGAGACCTCACCGTCGGATCGAACCCGGAATCCCTCCAGGATCTCGATGGTGGTGGTCTTGCCGGCGCCATTGGGCCCGAGCAGTGTGATCACCTCGCCACGCTGGATGTCGAAGGTGACTCCGTCCAGGACGTCCTTCGCGCCGTATCTCATCCTGAGGTCGCGAACCCGAACCACCGCATCATCGGTGCGATTCGTCACAGCTATCCGACCTTCCATACTGGTCTGTATACGGAATGTAGTAGATATGCTATCAAGTCGCAACCCCTAAGGGCGGCGGCGAGCTGATTAACTTGTCGGCATGGCGTCGGTGGGGGATCACGCGGGCATCTCGGAGATGGATCTCGAGGCGATCAGGGGTGTCGCCCTGGACTACCTCGAGGGTTATGTCTCCGGGGATGCCGACAGACATCTGGGGTCGTATCACCCGGAAGCCGTCAAGAGGCGTTACACCCTCGGTGCGGACGGAGTCGTGGGGATCATCCACCTGTCACCTCAGATCATGGCCGATGACGCCGCGCTCCAGAGCCCGCAGCAAGTCGAGGCCGAGATCATCATCGACGCGGTCTACGACGACATCGCCTCGGTCCGGATCTACTCACCCTGGTGGGTTGACTTCGCCCATGTGGTCAAGGCGCG
>JALDXM010000178.1:0-5397 GCA_032155085.1 Actinomycetota bacterium
ACACCGAACCGGGCCAGCTCGGTGTTGGCGGCGAAAGTGTCGCCGGCCCGGCCCCAGCCTTGGGGCCCTTCCACTCCGGCCAGGGTGTAGATCACAGTGTCGAGATCGGGCGACACGTGGAGACCATGGACGAGGGCGTCGTCGCCAACGTTCACAACGATCGTGACATCGAGCTCATCGTGAGCCGCCAGGCCGCGAGCGAGCCTCGCCCCACCCACCCCACCGGATAGCTCAACGACACGTGTTCTCACGTTCCGATATTGCTCAAGTACAGGGTCCGGTTCAGAATGTCCTCCCGCATGACTAGTGCCTCGGCTCCGCATCTCGCGGACGAATCGACACCCCTGGTGCCACCGGACGCGCCTCGCGTCAAGGTGATCGTCACCCTCGTGGAAGGATCCGACCTCCGGGCCGCCCTCGCCACGGTGGACCGGCAAGTGTATGAGGGGATCCACGACGTCGTGGTGATCGGTGAGTCCGATGCGGAGTTTCGTGGGAACTTCGCGAGGGCCGCCAGCCTCGAGGAGGCCATCGCACGCACCGAGGCAGACGTGGATTATCTCTGGATCCTCCACTCCGATGCCCGGCCTCGTCCCGACGCCTTGTCGGCTCTCGTGGCCGAGTTGGAGCGGAACGAGGCATCCCTGGGTGGCTCGAAGCTCCTCTTGGCCGGCACCCGCGACGAGCTGGAGTCGATCGGAAGCGCCACCGATGTCTTCGGTGACCCGTTCACCGGGCTGGACGAGGGAGAGATCGACCTCCAGCAGTACGACGTGGTGCGTGAGGTCGCATTCGTCTCTTCGGTCTCGATGCTGGTGCGTCGCGATCTGGCCCAAGGCCTTCGGGGCCTCGACGAGTTACTGGAGCCCGTGGCGGCTGGCCTCGATTTCTCTCAGCGCGTGCGTCTGGCCGGCGGCCGTGTGATCACAGTCCCCTCGTCGGAGGTCTATCACCAAGCGCGATGCGAGGAGCGGGGCCGCGGATGGCGCGAGGAGGCCGGGCGCCTGCGAGCGATGCTGAAGGCCTACCGGGCGATCACCCTGGCCTGGGTCGTCCCCTTCGAGCTACTCGTCTCGTTGATCGACTCACTTGCCAACCTCCTTCTCCTGAGGTGGAGGGTTGGGGCGCGTCATGCGATGTCGTGGCTGTGGAACATCGCACACCTGCCCTCGACCATCGCCGAGCGAAGACGATTCCGGCCGGTGAGGGCCGTTGGTGACGAGGAGCTGTTCAGATTCCAGGCGCGTGGCTCGGTGCGTCTGCGTGAGGTCGGCTCGGAGCTGACGGACCGATTTCTCTCGATCTTCGATGATGACCAGGCCTTGGCTCGGGGCACGAGGAGGATCTGGTCCAGCCCGGGGATATGGGGGGCGATCCTGGCGGCTGCGATCGTGATCGTTGCTTCGTGGTCACTCTTCTTCTCGGGTGCTCCCAACACGGGTTTCAGCTTCCCCTTCGAGCCACCAAGTGTGGCCATCGACAGGTACCTGGCGGGTTGGAATGACTCCGGGCTCGGCACAGCCGACGCTGTGCATCCTTCGGTTGCCTTCACCGGCCTTGCGTCTTTCGTTTGGTTCGGCGCAGAGGGGGCAGCGCGCACCCTCTTGACGATCACCTTCGGAGCGCTGGCCGTCCTGGGGATGGGTCGCCTGGCGGGAAGGCTCGGGTTCCGGGGCCCCGGGCGGTATCTCTCCGGCCTTGTGATCCTGGCCGGCCCGGGCACGGCCTTGCTCGTTGGCGCCGGCTCGTGGCTGGCGCTCGGTGCGGCCGCCTTCCTGCCCTGGGCGGTCCGCTCAGTGACGCTTCATCCTGATGATCGCGGCAAGAGCTGGCTCACACACTTCGGAGCTGCCCTGATCTGGACGATGTTGCTGGTCGCTGTCTCACCGATTCTCGGTCTCGTGCCACTTGTCACCGCGGTGCTATGGCGCCTGAGCGGAGGGAGCCGGGCCTCTCTCCGACTCGCTGTCGCGACGCTTGCAGCCGGCGTCGTCGCCCTCGGCTTCCTCTATGACGATCAGGGATGGCTCCTGGACGTGGATCGTCGACTGGGACTGGTGTCCCCCGACTGGTGGCCGGTCCTGATCGCGGTCTCGGCCATCGCCCTCATGCTCGTGGAGGGCAGAGCCCGTCGTCTTGGCTTCCTGGGAGCAATGCTGAGCCTTGCCGGCTTGATCGTCGCGAAGCTCCCCTTTGGAGGTCCCGGTGTCGAGGAGGCGGCCCTGGTCCTCGCCTCCTTTGGCGCTGCGGTGCTCGTAGCCGCCGCCCTGGACAACTTGAGCATCGAACCAAGGCGGCTCCTCGCCGCTCTGGCGGCCGCCGCAATGCTCGTGATCTCGGCCGTCGGCTTGCTCGACGGGAGACTCGGTTTGCCATCTGGAGACGTCAACCAACGGCTTGCGTTCGCGTCGACGCTCGCCGAGGGAGGGAGCCCGGGGCGGATACTCATTGTCTCGGCGGAGCGAGGTCTCATCCCGGGCGAGGCACGGCCCGGATCAGGCGTGTGGTATCGGACCCTCGACGGCGCCGGGACCACCATCGACGAGGTCTGGCTACCTGAGCCTCTGATGGGCGACGAACAGCTCGAGATCGCAATCGATCGGATAGCGAGTGGCGCAGAGCTGCGCCCCGGGTCATTGCTTTCCGAGTTCTCCATCGATTGGGTCGTGATCGACGGAGTCGACACGCCTCTAGACGCTGTGCTCCAGTCACAGATCGACCTGGTTCCGACCCCGCTCGCCGGAGGGGCGAGGGTCTACGAGAACACTGAATCACTGCCGTTGGCCTCGACGGACGGGGGTTTGACGTGGGCCCGTGATGGAACCGGGTTCGCAGGTGACCCATCCGAAGGTCGTGCTCTCTTGAGGCTCAACTATTCCCACGGCTGGGCGCCCGATCCAGAGCTCGAAGACGACTGGTTCACGACGGTGGCGGCGGCCGAGGGCAGCGCTCGCTTCTCCGGCACTGGCTATCTGGCCTGGGCGCCTTACGTCGCTGCCGCTGTCCTTCTGGCTGCTCTTGGAGCCATCGGATGGGGAAGGGTGCGTCGATGACCAAGGTCGTCCTGTCGGTGCTGGTGGCAGGTCTGGCTGTCGGCGTGCTGTTGGTCCCGAGCCCAGAGCCTCCCGTTCCCGGGTCAGAGGTTGCGGCCAATCCTCCATCAGTCGCCGTGTGCCCGGTTGACGAAGGGGGCGGGCGCTCCACGAGCGTCGGTGTTGTCTCCGAAGTGGGTGGGGAGGGCAGGTTCACCGCGTTCGCAGCGGGAGTCCCGGCCGGGTCGTCCACCTTCTCCACCGAGCCCTCCGGTTCTGCCTCCATCTCCGTGGCCGAGATCGCACCGGTCGGAGCAGGGGCGGGCCTCCTGGAGATGCCCGAAGGCGATGTGGCAGCTGCGTCAGTGCTCGTGGGCGCACAGTCCGTAGCGGTCGAGACCTGCACGCCGGTCCCGGAGGCCCAGACTCTGCTCGCCGGAGGCTCCACGCTCAGTGGTCATCAGCATCAGATCCAACTGATGAATCCCTATGCAGGGGAGGCCGTGGTCGACCTCATAGTGCAGTCGGACTCCGGACTGGAGGCAGCACCCCAGTTGCGTGGGATCATCGTTCCCTCGCGTTCTTCGGCGATCGTCGATCTCGATGAGCTTCTCCCCGGGAGAGAGTTCCTGGCGACCACGGTCTCGGTGGCGAGCGGCAGTGTCATGACGTCCGCCAGGTTCGATGTCGGAGGCGATGGCGCTCTCTGGCACTCGGTCACACCGGCCGTCGACTGGTACGTCCCGATTGCGGCCGCCGGAATCGACGGCGACCTGGTCGTGTCCACCGGATCAACCGCCGACGTCGAGTTTCAGGTGGATGTCTACGGCCCACAGGGCCTCGTGGAGGCCCAGCAGGCGGGGGTCGTGCCGGCCAGGGGGATGGTCAGGCTCCCGCTCGGCGACATGGGACTCGAAGGCGCTTCAGCAGTTCGGGTGATCGCTACCCAGCCCGTGGCCGTGTTCCAACGGCTCGTTTCGGGCACGGGCGTCGCCATCACCGCCGGCGCCTCCTCCACCTCCCCCCGCTGGCTCCTCCCCGGGGCCGGGCTGGCACCGGGCGGAGCCGGCAGCCTCGTCCTGCTCAAAGCGGGCCTCGATGAAGATACGGTCACGGTCACCGCTCGTCCTGACCCCTCGGCCAGACAGGAGGTCACCCTGCCAGCCGGGTCGGTCGTGGAGGTCCCCGCGATCTCAGGCGTGGCCGACGGCTACACCGTCGAGGGCCAGGGGGCGCTTGTCGCCGCCTGGGTGACGACTGGCGAAGTTGGAACCGCCTATAGCGTCGGGGTACCAGTGCTCGATGAGTGAGCTTTGGATCAGGGTCCTCGTGGTGATCGGGGCGCTTGTGATCGTGGCCCTCGTCGTCTTGGTCCTCAGACGGCCCGGAAGAAGAGGTCAGCCAATCGAGGGACCGGGCCTGGCTCCGGGCATCTATCTCTTCACCTCGGGCACATGCGCAGACTGCGGGCCTGCGAGGGAGCGGCTAAAGGAGAAGCTGGGGCCTGGCGGATTTCGTGAGATCGAATGGGAGGCTGACCCTGACGTGTTCGCCCGGGTCGGGATCGACGTGGTTCCCTGCACGCTGGTCGTGGGTGAGGATGGCTCTGCGAATTCGTTCCCGGGGCTCCCGGATCGGGTCATCGAAGGGTTGAGTCCTTGAACAGCGTCGACGCAACTTCTACCGTTTCCGGCATGATTCTCAGCTGTACCCGATGCGGCTCGCCGGCTGCTGCCGTCATGTCGTTCTCTTATCCGGATCGATCGGTGTGGATGGACGACCTGGTGAACGGCACAGAGCGTCACGGGTACGCGATGTGCGCGGACCATTCCGACCGGATGATTCCCCCAATGGGATGGACCCTGACGGACAGGCGCACGGTCACGAGGCTGTTCGCCCCGCTTTCCGTGGCCTAGTGGCCCTCGATCGCGATCTGCTCGACGCGGTCAAAGATCTCGACGAACACGATCTACGGCGGCTTCTGATCCTGACCCGCGCCCAACTTCACCGCACCGGGGCATTGGAGGGCGAAGACCATCCCGAGGTCCATCTCCGCCAGCAATCGGTGCGATGTGGCAAGGCGGGCTGCACCCGGTGCCCACATGGCCCTTATTGGTATGCCTACTGGACCGAGAACGGGCGCCGGCGGAGTCGTTACGTGGGGCGTCTTCTCGACGAAGACGCGTTGTTGTAAGGCCGTGACGGTCGTACGATTATCCCGCCGCGGCACCGAGACGAGATGAACTGTCCAACCTGCTCACAACCTGACGTGATCGAGATCGAGCACGTCCTGCCCGACGGGACCCAGGTCCTCTTCTTCGCATGTCACAACTGCGAGGAGAAATGGTGGAACCGTGACGGGGAG
>JALDXM010000179.1:0-5388 GCA_032155085.1 Actinomycetota bacterium
TCGGGGCCAGGAACCGTACCGAGGCGTTCGCCAAGGCCCAGGAAATGGGATACCTGTAGAGCGCATCAGGTCTTCCGGGGCGCCCAGATCGGGTAGTCGATGCCGGCCGCCCGGTTGATGACGAAGCCTTGCACGGTGAGCAAGACCACCGCAAGCATGAGCACGGAGAGCTGAAAGGGCGTCTTGAGGATGCCCAACGAGACAATGAGCGTCGTTGCTCCCGCCGGGGGGTGGGGCACCTTGAACCAGACCATCAGACCCGAGGTGAGGGCCAGGGACAGGGCAGCGGCCCCGACGCGGTTGGCGGTCACCTCGGTGGCGAGGGCGGGGGCGGCCTCGGTCAGTCCGAACACGACCAGGGAAAAGTAACCAGCCAATGCCCCTACCAGGTGGCCGAGCACCGTGTTCTTGGGGGAGGCCGAGGCCAGGGTCGGGGTGTAGAAGAACAGGAACGCTGTCGGGCCCAGCGAGGGGAAAATGAACGGTGCACCGGTCAGGTAGGCGGCGCCGGCCATCAGTCCGATCGAGATCAGGCCGTTGATGAATGCGAAGACACCCATCACTGAGACCGCGTCGTGACGCTGCACCAGATATGGGATGCGGAATCGCTTGGCGAGACCACCGAGCACAGTGCTCATTTGGCCGCCTATCGGGCCGGTAGTCCTCTCGGGCTCAGTCACGTCTCAGATAGCGATAGAAGAGCCCGGCGGAAATGGCCAGGACCACCGACACTGCCGTGGCTGTCCAGGCGAGAGCGGCGTCATTCTCCAGGAACCCCTCGACAGCAACTGTGATGAGGAAGATCTGCAGGCTGACGAGAAGGAGGACATATACGAGGAGGGCGTTGTCGAGCTTGAGTTGCTTCTTCACGAATTCGGGCATCAGACCGCGTCCCCTTCGACGCCGCTCCCCACGGCCCAGACGGTCCCGTCGCGCACCTCGACTTCGATGCGGGCCAGCGGTCTGTCAGGCGGTCCGGCGACAGGTTCACCCTCCAGATCGAACACTCCCTCGTGACACGGGCACTCGAACTCCATGTCCTCGGGCACCCAATAGACGACGCAGCCGAGATGGGTGCATTTCTGGCTGAACCCGAGGATCACGTCTTCGGCGGGACGCACCAGGATGGCCGGGTCGTCTGGGCCGGGATAGTCGAACAGATGGCTGCCGCCAACAGCCAGGTCCTCGAGGGCGATGATCGGCGCGGGCTCGCCTGTGTCGACGGTCCGCAATGATGCCCAGAGGCTGATCAGACCGCCACCCCCGGCGAAAGCCGCTGATGCCAGCACCAGATAACGGGTGAACTCCCGTCGTGTGACCTCATCCTCGCCCTCTGCCGTGTAGGGGAAGTCACGGCGCCAGATCGGTGGTGTCTCTCTCACGCCGAGGCCCCTATGGCAAAGGGGTCGTCCATCCAGTGCCCTGATTTCTCGCCGATGAACACGTCGACCGGGCCGGGCTCAGCTGTGACCACCGCCACCTTGGTCCGCACGTCCTGGTTGCCGAATTTCCACTCGTTCACGAGGGTGCCCACCCGTGTCCGCTCGAACTCGTCGCGGGTCCCGTACCAGAGTGCGTCGGACGGGCAAACCGAGGCGCACATGGGCTTGAGACCCTCAGAGGTGCGGTCGTAGCACATGTCGCATTTCATCATTTGGTCGAACTCGGCCACGTACTTGGGAATCCCGAAGGGGCAGGCGAACACGCAGTTGGAACAGCCAATGCACCGGGGGCGCAACGATGACTGGACCACCCCGTCCTCGTTCTGCTTGATGGCATCGGCCGGGCACACCTCGGCGCAGGTGGGGTCCTCACAGTGCATGCAAACCATCGGAACGGTCTGGGTGGAGTGAAAGCGGTCGACCGTGTCTAGTTGGATCAGGGATGTGCCCCGATGGGTGCCGCATTCGGCACAGGCCTGGACGCAGGCCTGGCATCCAATGCAGCGGCTGTGATCGATGGCGAACACGGCCTGGTCTGGGCGCATCGCCATCTGGATGGTCATCGGTCGCCCTCACCGTGGTGGAGGGTCATGTCACGGTCGTCCCGGGTGTCGCCGGTCCCGCCGGTCTTCTCGATCCTCACCGCCGCCACCTTGTACTCGGGGATCTTGGAAACCGGGTCGAGTGCCCTGATGGTGAGCAGGTTCGCCGACTTGTCTCCGGCCCAGTGATAAGGGATGAAAACGGTGTCGGGGCGAATGGTCTCGACGACCTTGGCCGGAGCAACCATGGAGCCTCGTCGGGATGTGATCCTGACCAGGTCGCCGTCGGAGATCCCAAGGGACCCGGCGAGTCGAGGGTGGATCTCACAGAGCGGCTCCGGGTACTGGTCGACCAAGGGGCCTATGCGACGGGTCTGGGTGCCGGACAGGTATTGGCTGATGACCCTCCCGGTGGTCAGCCAAACCGGGTACTCATCATCGACCACCTCGGCCGGGGGTCGCCACGGGGTGGGGATCAATCGGGCTCGCCCATCGGGGTGATAGAACCTCCCGCCCTCGTAGAGGCGGGGTGTGCCGGGATGACCCTCCTCGGGGCATGGCCAGAAGACACCCTGTTCGTCTACCACCCTCTGCCAGGTGATGCCGGTGTAGTCAGCGGTGCCGCCACTGGACGCAACCCGCAACTCCTCGAAGATCTCCTCGGTTGAGCCGTACTCGAAGTACGGGCTGTCCAGCCGCCGTGCGATCTCACAGAAGATCTCCCAATCACGTCGGGCGTTGCCCGGTGGGGGGATGGCCGCATTGATCTTCACCACCCGCCCCTCCAGGGTCGTGACGGTCCCTTCGTCCTCTTCGTGCAGCGAGCCGGGGAGGACCAGATCGGCGTGATGGGCAGTCTCCGACATGAAGAAATCGATGGCCGTGTAGTGCTCCAGACGGTTGAGGGCCTCTCTGGTGAAGTTGGCGTCAGGAAGGGAGACCAACGGGTTGAAGCAGATCGAAATGAGGCCCTTTATCTCCCCGGGGTGGATCTCATCCATGATCTCCTGGGCGGTAAGCCCTTTGCCTGGGATCTCTGACTCCTCACAACCCCAAACCGAAGCGATGTACGCCCGGTGCTCCGGGTTGGTGATGTCCCTGTTCCCCGGGAGTTGGTCGCATTTGTGGCCGTGCTCGCGGCCACCCTGGCCATTGCCCTGGCCGGTGATGGTGTTGACCCCGCAGCCCGGCTTGCCGTACTTGCCGGTGGCCAGACCGAGGTTGATGCAGGCGAGGACATTGTCGACGCCTTTGGTGGAGTGTTCGATCCCGCGGGCGTGCAACAACATGCCGGTGTCCGTGGTGCCCCAGATGCGAGCGGCTTGCTCGATCCGCGACGCCGGCACACCCGATATCGACTCTGCCCACTCCGGGGTGCAGTCCGCAACCGCCGCACTCACCTCGCCGAACCCGTTGGTGTGGGATTCGATGAAGTCGTGGTCGAGCCAGTCCTCTCGGATGAGGACATGGAGGATGGCGTCGAGCACCGCCAGATCGGTCCCCGGGCGAACCCCGAGGAAGACATCGGCGTTGCGGGCGATCGGCGTCACCCGCGGGTCCATCACGATCAGCTTGGCGCCCCGATCACGTGCCCGCCATATGTAACTGGTGGTGATGGGATGGCACTCGGCGATGTTGGCCCCTGCCACGAACACGACGTCTGTCTCGGGGATGTCCGACCACGGGTTGGCGGCCCGGTCGATCCCCAGCGCCTTCTTGCCGGCAGCACCCGCCGACACCATGCAGAGCCGCCCGTTGTAGTCGAGGTTGGCCGTCTTCAGAGCGAGACGGGCGAACTTGCCGATCAAATACGACTTCTCATTGGTCAGCGAGACGCCGGAGAGCAGCGCCACCGAATCGGGCCCATGCTCGGCCTGGATGCGCCGAATCTCGGAGACGACCCGATCCAGGGCGTGGTCCCAGGTGACTGTGCGGAACCCTCCGGGTGAGGAAGGGTCTCTCTCGAGAGGGTCGTGGAGACGGTCGGGATGGGAGCCCTGGAGATACCGCTTCACGCCCTTCGGGCAGAGCTTCCCCCTGTTGAAAGGGAAGTCGTACCGGGGCTCAAAGCCGATCACCTCGTCGTCCTTGACCTTGAGTCGTATCCCGCACTGCTGCCCGCAGAAGCAGCAGTGGGTATCGACGATTCGGTCGTACTCGATGTCGGCGTCCCACCCTCCAGGCGGGGTCCGGTTCAGATGCGGCCCATATCGGTCTACGAGGTCCTGTTCGGAGATGGGAAGCCGCGCCATGGCTAGACGGTCCCTCCCTCCGCCGGCCTGATCCGGACCGCCTGGGCATTGCCGATCATCTTGCGACGACATGACGGGCAGACGTCCTGGTAGTTCCCGTCCGGAGTCGAGTAGTCAAAACCGAGCTCGGGGAGAACCTGCTTCAGGTCCGACATCTGCAGTTCCGAAGCGAACTCACCGCCACAAACGGCGCAAACGTGGGGCGGGCCCGTTTCGGCCTCGCGCTTGTAGAAGGCCACTCCGAGGTTGGCGGGACGCTGCAGGATGTGGAACAGCTTCCCAAACGGGATGTAGAGCAGGCCGAGGATGACCGTGAGTGCGTGGATGGTGTTGAGGAAGTTGTAGAAGCGGCCGCCCATCCACATCGACGAGGCAGTGAGCATGAGCCCGGTGACCGAGACCGCGAACAGCCCGGCCAGGGCGGCGAAGTCCGAACCTCGTTCCAGGGCGATGTCACCACGGTCCTTGAAGCGCCGGGCGAGGAAGATCACTACCCCGGCGATGACGAGGATGGCGGCGATGTTGAGCAGATGGAAGAACAGGAAACCGACGATGCTTCGCGAGTCGAAGGTGACCGTTCCCAGCGGGCCGAAGAACGCCTGATAGGCACGTCCGGTCGGGTCGGTTGACTCGAAATGGATCCATCCGAAGGTCAAGGGGAAGGTGACCAGGGCGGCCAGGACACAGCCCCAAAAGAGAAGCTGGTGGGCAACCCAACGGGTCCGGGAGCGCCCGGCGATGAACCGTTGCAGTGCGAGGTTGCTCACGGTCATCCCTGCCAGAGACACGAGATTCCGACCGAGCCGGCCCGGTCTCCGAAAAGCCTCCCATCCCCTCTGGTTGAGCAGGGCGGTCGGTGGCCGTCGCAGCCAGACCACGTAGCGATAGACGACAGCGAAGGTCGCCAGCAAGGTCCCGAAGAGATATGGAGCCAGAGCGGCATCGAACCAGCGCAAGCCCTCCGACCCGATGTAGACCACCACCAGGAGCAACAAGACGGCGATCGTCCCGGATGTCACACCGCGACGGTCAAGTCTCATATCAGCCACTTGTCGACGACCCGAGAAACATAGCCAGACGCGGGCCACCGATCCGGCCTCGCTGGATTGCGCCGTGTCTGGTGAAGTCCCTGCAACGCGGCCTCGGCCACCA
>JALDXM010000180.1:0-5365 GCA_032155085.1 Actinomycetota bacterium
GCCAGTACTCGGACCATGTGATCTCCTGCCAGATCCCGAAGTCCTTCTCCCGCATCGCAATCTGATCGGGACTGGTCTCGGCCCATTGCCTGACATGAGCCGGCGGCGTCATGAAGCCGACGTCGGCCGTTGGCGCGTCAGCTCGCTCCAGGACAGTCGTCATCCGGTGTCCTCCTCAGAACGCTCGGACACTATCGGCTGTGATCGAACTTTGCCGGTTCGATCAAATTTTGAGCCCCTATCCCCGAACCCTGGGTTGTAGGCGTCGCTGAGCGACGCTGGGAACCCTGGGTTCGCAGAATCAGGAGCCGGGGCTCCACTCGGCTCCACCCGGCCAGTGTTCCTTCTTCCAGATCGGGGCCCGAGTCTTGAGCTCATCGATGATGAAGCGGGCCGCAGTGAATGCGTCCTCCCGATGTGGCGTCGACACCACGACCGCCACCGAGGCCTCGCCCAGATTCACCGTCCCCGATCGGTGCTCGACAACTACAGCCAGGATCGGCCAACGCCCGCCGGCCTCGTCGACGATCTCCCGGATCTTCGGCTCGACCAATTCGGCGTAGACCTCGTACTCGAGATGGGTCACCCCGGTTCGGGCGTCGGAGTGGTCACGCACGGTGCCCAGGAACACAACGGTGGCCCCCGAGTCGGGCCGGGACACCTCACTCACCAGTGATGCGACGTCGATCGGATCGGCTCCGACGGTGACCCTGATCTGTTGACGGGCGGCGTCCATAGAATCCGAAGCCTATGACAGACATCGGCCCGCCAGGGCCGCAGGTCCGTGACGAGCCCGACGATGTGGGAGTGGGCTTCGAAGACGTCCCGGTGCTCGAACCACCACGCCAACGCTCCCGTCCCGATCTGTGGACTGTGGTCAAGGGAGTCATCGGGGGTGCCCTGCTCGGCACGGGAGTGACTCTGGCCATCCTCGGGTTCGCCGGCGTATTCGAGGAGCCCGAGCCCCCGCCAACGCCAACCAACCCCCCACCGCCAACCCTGACGGTGCCACCACCGACATCCACCCCTCCCCCTGTGGTGACCGACACCGGCACCGTGACCGATGTGGCGGCCCGGGCGATCCCAAGCATCATCGCAGTCGAGACCACTGGACTGCTGGGTGAAGGTGGTGGCAGTGGTGTCGTGTACAGCACCGATGGCTACATCATCACCAACCACCATGTCGTGGACGGCGCCGACCAGGTAACCGTCGTGTTCCCCGACGGGGGGCGCTGGGACGGTGAAGTGATCGGGTCGGATGAGCTGACCGATCTAGCCGTGATCAGAGTCGCACGCAGCGACCTCACCCCCATCGACATCGGTTCCTCGGGAGATCTCTCCATCGGAGAGCGGGCGGTGGCGGTGGGCAATCCGCTGGCCCTCGAAGGCGGACCATCGGTGACGAACGGGATAGTCAGTGCACTCAACCGCTCACTTGGGGTCGAGTCGGGGGAGATCCTGCACGGGTTGATCCAGACGGACGCGCCGATCACCAGAGGATCGTCCGGAGGGGCATTGCTGGACAGCACCGCGCGCCTCGTTGGCATCACGACCGCTATCGCGGTGTCCGATGTCGGTGCCGAGGGCCTGGGGTTTGCCATCCCGATCGATGTCGCCCTCGGCGTGGCGAACGACTTGATCGAGGCCGGTGTCGTCCACCATGCCCAACTCGGCATCCAGGGTGAGACCGCACTTGCCGAAGCCGACGGAGCCGAATACCCGGTGGGAGTCAGGGTGACGAGGGTGAACCAGGGATCGGCCTACGAGGTAGCAGGCGGGCAAGTTAACGACGTCATCACCGCCATCGACGACGTGCCCGTCTCATCGATGGAGACGCTGCTCACCTACCTTCGAACGCGACGGGCGGGCGAAGCGGTGACGATGGCGGTGACGAGGTCTTCGGAGCCCACCGACCTCACCGTTGTCCTGGACGAGCGGACATGAGCGACGACCTCTTCTCCAAGCTCTTCGAGCTTTTCGACCAGCCCGGTCCGATCAACTGGAAGCTGGCTGCCGAGGTTGCTCGTCACCTTTCCGGCGATAGCCAGCCGGTGGAACCGTGGGCAGCCGAGGAGTTCCGGGAACTGGCGCGGCTCGCCGAATATCGGATCGAGCAGATCGCCCCGTTCAGGGTGGTACCCGCGCCGGATGTGCTCCCTGTGGACGCCCGGGGCTGGGCCGAGCGCAACCTGGAGACGTACGGAGCGCTGGTCGAGCCTTTTGCCTCGTCGGTCACCTCGGAAGGGCCCGCCGCCCCACTAATGGCCCAGTTGGCGCCGGCGATCATCGGTCTCCAGGTCGGCTCCCTGGTCGGCTCGTTGTCGACCTGGGTAGTTGCCTCCTTCGACGCGGGTCTCCCTCAGGAGCATCCAGGCGCCATCAGCGTGGTGGTGCCCAACATCGACTCGCTGCGTCAAAGCGGTGAGGTCGACGAAAAGGAGCTTCGTCTTTGGATCGTTGCCAACGAAGTGGCGTTCCGTGCGGTGTCACAGCTTCCCTGGATCCACGACCATGCCCACGATCTCGCATCCGCCTTCGCTGACGCAGTCAAGATCGACCCGACGGTTCTCAGCGGCTTGATGACCGGAGGCTCTGACCCGGCTGATATCGAACGGGCCATCGAAGATGCCGGGGGTCTGGAGAGCATCATCGGCGGGGAGGAAGCAGAAGCTCCTCGGCTCGAGCTCGAGGCGTTCCTGGGGGCGATCACCGGTTGCGCTCGCCTGCTGGCGAGACGCGCTATCGGCGAGCTCACTCCCGGCTTCGACGCAATCTCCAGGCTCCGGGACGATGCTCGTGAGTCGGCCGAGACGACTCCGACCATCGGTGTCGGATCCGTTCCGCCCGAGGCGACTCAACTCGGCGACGTCTTCAACCAGGAAGTGGAGCGGCGCTACGGGGAAGACGCACTCGAGACCCTTTGGTCCGACCCCACCCGGATGCCGACCGCCGCCGAGCTGCGTGACCCGACCGCTTGGGCGGCCCGGGTCCTACTCGACGGATGGAGCTGAAGTGACCCTGACGATCGGTAGTTCAGCTCCCGAGTTCAGGCTGATGAGTCAGGACCGGGAGGAAGTCTCTCTCGATGACCTGAAGGGCAGTCGGGCGATGATCGTCTTCATGCCCTACCCGCACACACCGACCTGTGAGTCGGAGGCGTGTGAGATCCGGGACAACTGGGGATCCTTCGAAGCCCTCGGAGCCAAGGTCGTGATGATCACCACCCATGCCATTCCGACCAACCGCAGCTGGGCCGAGGAACAGGGCTATCGCTTCCCGATCCTCTCCGACTACTGGCCCCACGGCGAAGTGTCCCGCGCCTATGACACCTTCGACGAGACCTTTGGATACGCCAAGCGCACGACGTATGTCCTCGACTCCGAGGGAGTGATCCGGGACGTCGTAGCGAGCGATGCGCTGCGTGAGGCCAGGCCTTTCTCCGCCTATGTCCCCGCTCTCGAAGCGGCCGTCTGAGTGCTTGCCAGGTTCGGCCGGATAGCCCTGGCCCGCCGATAGGCAGCAGCAGAGGCTCGCGTCCGCGAAGATCACCTCGATGAGTTCCCGCGAGCTCCAGCCATATCCGAAGGGTCCCGAGTGGTCGCCCACGACGCGACGCATCGTCGTGATCGCCGTTGCCGTGGTCACGTTGTTCGTGGTCGGCTTCGTCCTGAGCGGCCTGCTCACCCAGTTGGTCCTGGCCTCACTCCTCGCCTTCCTGTTGCAGCCTCTCATCGGGTGGCTCAACGAGCGTCTCCACTGGCCCCGCTGGCTCGCGATCCTGCTCGTCTACCTGTTGATCGCAATCGGGGTCTACTTCATCCTCCTCATCGGGCCGGTCGTACTCATCGACTCCATGGCCCAAATCGATTGGGCGGCTATCTCATCGGACTTCGATCAGTGGCTGGCCAATGTCGCCACCGATCTCTCGTCGGTGACGATCATGGGCACCACCGTCGACCTGAGCCCCGTGGCCGACGCCATCGCCGAACAAACCCCGACCGAGCCGGAGGGGCAACTGCTCGACCTGTTCACAACTGCGGTGGCCGCTTATGCCGGGGTCTTCGGGGTGGTCATCTCGGTGGTCTCGTTCGTGTTCTTCACTCTTCTCATCGCCGTCTACCTGACCGGCAGCGCCACCCGTTACGTGGGATCGGCGTTGCTGCTGTTCCCCGAGCCCTCGCGGCCGGAGGTGAAGGTTCTCGGATCCAGGGTCAACCAGGTGTGGAACGACTATGTGCGCGGCCAAGTGCTGATGGGTTTGATCATCGGGAGCACGACCTGGTTCGTGACCTGGCTGCTCGGTGTCCCGGGGTCATTCTTCCTCGGGGTCATCGCAGGGCTGCTCGAGTGCATCCCCACCTTCGGGCCGATCATCGCCACCATCCCGGCCGTGATAGTGGCGCTGTTCCAGGGGTCTCTCAGGTTCGACATGTCGAACGGCCTCTTCGCAGTTGTCGTGATCATCGCCTACCTGCTGATCCAGCAACTGGAGAGCTCGATCATCGCTCCCAAGGTGATGGGCAGCTCCGTGACGCTCCCGCCGATCATCGTGTTGCTGGCGATCACGGCAGGGCTCCAGGTCTGGGGAGTGCTAGGGGCAATCATCGCCGTCCCGGTGGTGGCCACCTTCAGGACAGTGGCCGGCTTCCTATGGAGGAAGGCCGTTCCTGAGGCGGGATGAGCGCGATCAAGCGCTGGTGGGCGACAGTCCGGCCCGGCCCGGGTGAGCTGAAGGCCGAGGCGGTCTCGGGTCTCCCTGGGGCCATCGGCAGCGTGCCCGATGGCATGGCCTCGGCGGTCCTCGCCGGGGTCAGCCCCGTCTTCGGCCTCTACGCCAGCTTCGCCGGGCCTGTCGCAGGCGGTCTGACTTCAAGCACGAGGCTGATGGTGATCACCACCACTACCGCCGCGGCCCTGGCTGCGGGATCCGCTCTCAGCGGTGTGGACCCGGCGAATCGGCCGGGCTCGCTGTTCCTCCTCGTGATCATGGCGGGTGCCCTGATGGTCATAGCCGGCGTGCTGAAGCTCGGTCGGTTCACCCGCTTCGTATCCCACTCGGTCATGATCGGGTTCCTCACCGGGGTGGCGGCCAACATCGTCTTTGGCCAGCTTGCCGACATCACCGGAGTAGCCGCCGAGGGGTCTACATCGGTTGCCAAAGGGGTCTATGTCATCACCCACCCGGGCGACATCCACTGGCCCTCCCTTCTTGCCGGGCTGGCCACGGTCGTGCTCATCGCCACGGACCACCCGGCCGACCTTGCGCGCGCACTGGCCTCACTGGCCAGGCACGCGCCCGACGGCACCAACGTCGTCGTGGTCGCGGATGCCCCCTCGGAGGACCAGGCGGCTGCCCTCGCCGAGG
>JALDXM010000181.1:0-5341 GCA_032155085.1 Actinomycetota bacterium
GGGTGGGGGAGGGGAGAGGAACCGGGCCCGGGCCCCACGACGCGCGTAGGCAGATCTATCTCCTAGGTGGTTTCACCTTTCCCACATAGATCGACCCCCGAAGAATCAAGTTTAACCAGACACAATGCCGTAACCAGAGGCAGTCGCGGTACCGTTCCGGGGTGGCTGAGTACCCATCTGAGTACGAGTTGGACGTCGCTTTGCGGGATGGTGGCGGGGCTCGGGTTCGCCCGATCAAGCCCGATGACGGGGCGCTTCTGGTGGACTTCTTCGAGCGTCTGGGCCCTGAATCGCGGTACTTCCGGTTCTTCAGGATCAAGGAGACGCTGGAGCCGAAGGAAGTCGAGTTCTTCACCAATGTCGATTACTCGGACCGTATGGCCCTGGTCGCCCTGCTCGACGCGAAGATGATCGGCCTGGCCAGCTACGACGTGGAGCACGACAAGAAGAACAAGGCCGAAGTGGCATTCGCCGTGGCCGACGAGCACCAGGGCCGGGGGATCGGGACCCAGCTCCTCCAGCTCCTCACCAATCATGCCCGGGCTCATGGGGTCGATCGGTTCGAGGCATTCGTCCTGCCCGAGAACCGGCAGATGATGCGTCTGTTCCGCAACTCCGGCTACGAATTGACCCGGACCATCGACGAGGGAGTCTTCACGGTCGACTTTCCGGTCGCGGAGAGTGAAGGGTTGCTCCAGGCGGAATGGGAGCGGGAGAAGCGATCGGTCGCCGCCTCGATTCTCCCGTTGTTCTTCCCCCGGTCGATCGCGGTCATCGGGGCCTCGACCGACCCGACCTCGATCGGCGGACGTCTCTTCCACAACATCCTCGATGGAGGGTTCAACGGCCCTCTCTACCCGGTCAACCCCAAGACAAAGGTGGTTCGTTCTGTCCGGGCCTACCCGACCATTGGGGACGTGCCCGACGAAGTCGACCTGGCCTACATCGTGGTACCACAGGCTTACGTCATCGATGTCGCTCGCCAGTGCTCCGCAGCCGGCGTGCGGGGGATCGTGGTGATTTCGGCCGGCTTCTCCGAGACCGGGGAGGAGGGGGCCAAGCTCGAGGCCGAGCTGCTCGGCATCGTTCGTGATTCGGGGATGCGAATGGTCGGCCCCAACTGCATGGGCTTGCTCAACACCGCGCCCTCGGTCCAGCTCAACGGCACCTTCGCCCCCGTGTACCCACCGGCCGGGAATGTCGCCATGTCGAGCCAATCGGGCGCCTTGGGCATCGCCATTCTCGACTACGCCACGCGCAACAACATCGGGATCTCCCAGTTCGTCTCAGTGGGGAACAAGGCCGACGTCAGCGGCAACGACCTGATCCTGTCCTGGGAGGACGACCCACAGACCGATGTCATCACCCTCTATCTGGAGTCGTTCGGTAACCCGAGGAAGTTCTCGCGGATTGCGCGCCGGATCGGCCGGCGCAAGCCGATCATCGCGGTCAAGTCGGGCCGGTCCGAGTCCGGGAGCCGGGCGGCGTCCTCGCACACCGGGGCCCTCGCCTCATCAGACGTGGCGGTGCAAGCGTTGTTCCGACAGGCGGGAGTGATCAGGGTGGACACCATCGAGGAGCTGTTCGCCGCCGCCAATCTGCTCGCCCTCCAGCCGATCCCGGCGGGGCGTCGAGTTGGCATCGTCACCAATGCGGGTGGGCCCGGGATCCTCGCTGCCGATGCCCTCGAGGCCAACGGTCTGACCATCCCCGAGCTGTCTGCCGGCCTCCAGGGGCAGATCGGCAGTCGCCTACCGGCCGAGGCCTCGCCCAAGAACCCGGTCGACCTGATCGCGTCAGGCGGCCCGGGGGAGTTCGAACACGCCACTTCCCTCCTGCTCGAGTCCGGCGAGGTCGACGCGGTCATGGTGATATACGTGCCGGTGTCGCCGGAGGGGGCGAAGGACGTGGCGGACGCCATCGGCCGTGCCCAGCTCTCCCATGAGGGCGACGTCACCATGCTCTCGGTCTTCATGCAGACGGGCGAGGCCGGTCATTTCCTGGGTGGATCGGACGGAGGGCGAGCCGTCCCAACCTTTCTCTTCCCCGAGTCGGCCGCCGTGGCGTTGGCCCGGGCGGTGCAGCATGGTGAATGGAGACGACGTGACCCGGGAATCGAGACGAGGCTGGACCCTGAGATTGAGTCGGGGATCCGGGGGCTGGTGGAGGCCGCCCTCAGCTCGGTTCCTGAAGAGGGAGGATGGCTCGACCCGGACACCGTCGACTTGATCTTGCAGAAGGCAGGCTTGCGAGTCCCCCAATCGAAGTTCGTCGCCGTCGAGGAGGAGGCCGTGACGGCTGCGGAAGAGCTCGGTGGGCCGGTCGTCGTGAAGGTGATCTCAGAGTCCGCCCTGCACAAATCGGATGTCGGGGGCGTCGTCCTGGGTGTGAAAGGCGAGGACGAGGTTCGCACAGCGTTCCGGCAGGTGACCGCGGCAGTCGAGGAGGCCGAAGGGGCCCTCATCCAGGAATACCTCCCTGGAGGCCATGAGGTGTTGATCGGTATGACCCAGGACCCCAACTTCGGTCCCCTGGTCGTGTTCGGCCTGGGCGGGATCTATGTCGAGCTCCTTCAGGATGTCGCTTTCCGGATCCATCCCCTCACCGACGTGGATGCCGGCGAGATGATGCGGGAGACGAAGGGGTTCCGCCTGCTCGAGGGTTATCGGAACCAGCCGATGGGAGACGTGGCTGCCCTGGAGGAGGTGCTGCTTCGGGTCTCCGGGCTGATCAGTGCCGTCCCGGAGCTGATGGAGATGGACCTCAATCCAGTCAAGGTGCTGGAGCCGGGCGACGGTGTGGTGGTGGTGGACGCAAGGATGAAGATCCGTCGGGTCGAACCGGGGAGACATCCCCGGATGAGGGACCTGCCTGGGGTCACGTCATGAGGGAGCAAGCATGTCGTTTCTGAAGACGGTGAGCGAGGAGGGAGCCGAGGGCGAAGTAGCGGCGATGTACGAGGCCGCCGTGGCTGACAACGGATATCTGCCCAACTACTCGAGGCTCTTCTCTCTCCATCCGGCCGCCTACACGGCCTGGGCCGGTCTGATCCGCTCCATCTGGGGAGAGATGGACCGGAAGCGCTACGAGCTCGCTACGTTGGGCGCCGCCAGGCAGCTGCGTTCCACCTATTGCTCGCTCGCCCACGGTTCGGTGCTCGAAGAGAGGTTCTTCCCCACCGAACACGTCACTCTGATCGCCCAAGGCCGGGTGTCGGACGTCCTGGACGAGACCGAGGCTCTGGTCGTTGAGTTCGCGGCCAAGGTGGCCGAAGACGCCACCTCCATCGACGAGGCCGACATCGATCGTCTCCGTCAGGCGGGATTGACTGACCGTGACATCTTCGACGTGGTGCTGGCCGTCGCAGCCCGCTCCTTTTTCACCAAGGTCCTCGACGCCACCGGCACCCTGGCCGATGTCGAATACAACGAGATGGACCCGGAGCTGCGTCAGGCGCTGACCGTGGGCCGGCCCGTCGCGGCCTCGTAGCCGAGATGCGAGCCTGGCAGGTGACGACGCCAGGCCCTGTGGACGGCGGCTCGCTTCGTCTCACCGAGATTCCGACACCGACCCCTGACGAAGGCGAGATCAGGGTGAGGGTGCTGGTCTGTGGAGTCTGTCGCACCGACCTGCACGTAGTCGAAGGTGACCTGCCGGTGCACCGGCCCGAGGTGATCCCGGGTCACGAGGTGGTGGGGGTGGTCGAAGAGCTCGGGCCGGGCGCCGATCGGTTCGCCATCGGGGAACGGATCGGCATCCCCTGGCTGCGCCATACCTGTGGGAAATGTCGTTGGTGCCTGGCCGGGCAGGAGAACCTCTGTCTGGAGCCGGCGTTCACCGGGTGGGATGAGGATGGTGGCTACGCCGAGTACGCCGTCATCGATGAGCGGTACGCCTATGCCCTTCCCGTTGGGTTCGGCGACGAGGAGGCTGCCCCGCTCCTGTGCGCCGGGATCATCGGCTATCGGGCGTTGCGTCGGGCAGAGCTGCCATCCGGCGAGCGTCTCGGGATCTATGGCTTTGGTGGATCGGCCCACCTCACCGCCCAGGTGGCCCTCTATGAAGGAGCGACGGTCCATGTCATGACCCGCTCGGAGGAGGCGCGCCGGCTCGCGCTGGAGCTGGGCTGCTCGTCTGCCGGCGATACCCCGCCCGAGGCTCTGGACGCGGCGATCATCTTCGCCCCGGTTGGTGACCTCGTTCCCGTTGCCATGCAGGCCCTCGACCGGGGCGGGACCCTGGCCATCGCCGGAATCCACATGTCCGACATCCCTGTTCTGAGATACGAATGGTTGTTCGAGGAGCGACAGATCAGGTCGGTCACCGCCAACACCCGAAAGGACGGCGAGGAGTTCCTCGAGATCGCAGCCCGGATCCCGATTCGGCCGGTGACGACCCCGTATCCCTTCGCGGAAGCGGACCAGGCTCTCATCGACCTGGCCCATGATCGGGTCGACGGCGCCGCCGTGCTCCAGATTTCTTGATCTTTTCTCGTTGGATCCGGTATCCCGGGACCTGTTTCTGTCCCACCCCCTTTGTACGTTGGGGCTATGGATAGGGAGAGGCATTCGAACGATCAGGTTGAGCAGGTGTTGTCCCACTTGTTGTCTGGTCTAGCCGTCTTCCAGGCCCAGGTCTGTGAATGGTTGATCGAGGCCGACTTGTCCCAACAATTCCTGGCCGACGGAGCTCGTGACCTCGTCCAGTGGGTATCGGCCCGGTTCGGACTTCGTCACCCGACCGCGGCTCAGCTGGTGCGGGTGGCCCGTCGTCTTGAGGACCTGCCACGGTTGCGTGAGTTGTTCGCTTCCGGCGAGCTATCCCTGGATCAGGTGGATGCGATGTCGAAGTTGGCTACTCCGTCTACTGAGTTGGCCGTGATCGACGAGTGCCTCGGGTTGTCCAATGCGGCTCTCGATCGGGCGGCACGACGGGCCAGACCTCTTTCGACATATGGGGAGCGGTCGATGTGGGAGCGTCGGCATCTCGGGCTGCAATGGAACCTCGACGAGTCCGAATTGGTCTTCGATGGTTCCCTTCCTGGAGCCGAGGGGAAGTTGTTCGAGGCGTCAGTTCGAGACAGGGCTGACCACCTCCCGGAGAACCCGGAGACAGGCATGTTCGATCCGTATCCGGCGCGTCTCGCCGACGGTCTGGTCGAGCTTTGTGCCACTTCCGGTGGCCAGGATGGTCCGAGTGTCATGGTGACCGTGTTCGCCGACCTGGAAGCCCTCACCGATCCGAGCGCGACAACCGGCGTGGCCGAATTAGAGGCCGGACCGTTCGTAGCCAACGAAACAGCCCGACGGCTCTCCTGTGACGCGATGGTCGAGTGTTTGGT
>JALDXM010000182.1:0-5335 GCA_032155085.1 Actinomycetota bacterium
CTCCAGCCCGGACTCCCGGCCGAGGCCCGACTGCTTGAACCCTCCGAAGGGCGCTTCGGGCGTGCTCGGATGCCAGTCGTTGATCCCGATCATCCCGAACTCGAGCTCCTCGCTGACCTTGAACGCGGTGCCGAGGTCGCGGGTGTAGACGTAGGCAGCGAGCCCGTAGTCGGTGGCGTTTGCGTTCGCGATGGCCTCGTCGACATCATCGAACGGAATCACCGGCATCACCGGTCCAAAGATCTCCTCTTCGTGCACCGGCGCCCCGGGCTTGACGTCCGTCAGCACAGTCGGCTGATAGAAATAGCCGGGCTGATCTGGACGGTCTCCACCTGTCAGGACCTTCGCCCCCTGGTCGACGCTCGATGAGACCAGATCGACGACGCGGTCACGCTGCCGGGCGTTGATCAGGGGCCCTACCGTGGTGTCGGGGTCGAGCCCATTCCCCACCACCTGCTCTTCAGCAGTGGCCACCGCGCTCTCGTTGAACTCCTCCACCACGGCGTCATGGACGTAGAACCGCTGTGGGGAGATGCACACCTGGCCGTTGTTCCGCACCTTTGTCCGCATCGCACTTCGTGCCACGGCGGCAATGTCGCCGGCGTCGGGGAAGACCAGCACGGGAGCGTTGCCGCCCAGCTCGAGGGAGAGCCTGGTCACGGTCCGGGAGGCGCCATCCATCAGCAGCCTGCCGACCCGGGTCGACCCGGTGAACTGGATCTTCTTGAGACGCTTGTCGTCGAGCAAGGCCTGCCCCATTGCCTCGGGGTCCCCGTTGATGACGTTGAGGACACCGTCGGGTAGGCCGGCCTCGGCTAGGGCGTGGGCAACCAGCATCGCCGAGCGTGGCGTGTACTCGGAGGGCCTGCTCACGACCGTACAACCCGCTGCAAGGGCGGAAGAGATGGCCCGGGTCTGGTTGTAGACCGGGAAGTTCCACGCGGTGATGACGCCGATGACTCCGAGCGGGTGATAGGTGACATCGATGCGCCGATTCGCCATCCGGGATGGGATCCATCGCCCGTAGAGACGCTGTGCCTCCCCTGCAGCCCAGCGGAATTGGTTGGGAGCTGTCTGCCACTCCCCCTTCGCCTGGGCCAACGGCTTTCCCGACTCCTCTGTGGTGATCCGGGCGTACTCCTCGAGGTTCGCCTCGATCACGGCCGCAGCTCGCTCCAGGACGGTGCTGCGCTCGTACGCGGTCAGCCGGGACCAGGCGGGAAATGCTTCTGCCGCGGCGTCGATGGCGGCAAATGCGTCCTCTCCGTCACCGAAGGGAACCTCTTCGATGACCTCCTCGGTGGCCGGATTGACCAGGTCCCAACTCCCTCCGCCTGCCGCGTCCACCCATTCTCCGCCGATCCGTTGCCTGAAATCGATCATCCTGTCGAGGTTAACCCCTACGTCGAACCTCCCTCCCCACGCACCCAGGCAGCGGTGTCGGCGGGCAACAGGCCGTCATTGGCGACCGAACTGACAAGCAACACGTCACCGGGCGGGAGCGGGCCAGGGTTGTCACCGAAGTTCACGATGACCCTCACCTCTCCCCGGTCGAATACCAGCAGGTCGTCGGCCAGCTCGGCCCACTCGAATGCCTCCGTGCTCGTCAGGTGCTTTTTACGGAGACGTATCGCCTCCCGATAGAGCTCGAGCGTGGAGCCCGAGGCTCCGTCCTGGGCTTCGACCGACCATGACCCCCAGTCACGCGGCTGGGGCAACCAACTCCCGTCGCTGCCGAATCCAAACGATGACCCATGTGTGGACCAGGGCAAAGGGACCCGACACCCGTCCCGTCCTTTTCGGGTGTGACCCGATCGCAACCAGGTCGGGTCCTCCAATGCCGAAATTGGCAGGTCGTCTACCTCGGGGAGCCCGAGCTCATCTCCCTGATAGAGATAGGCCGATCCGGGAAGAGCGAGCATGAGCAGTGCGGCGGCACGAGCACGTCGGAGACCCAGGCCCGGGTCGAGCAATGAGCGGTCACCATCGAGCAACCAATCACGTGCGTCGAGATCCTGTGGCAGGCCGTACCGGGTTGCCTGGCGGACGATGTCGTGGTTCGACAGCACCCAGGTAGGCACAGCGCCGACTCCCGACGAGCCGCGAACGGCCGCCTCGATGATGGCTCGAAACGCCCCGGCATCCCAGGGCGCCAACATGAAGTCGAACTCGAACGCCTGGTGGTACTCGTCCGGGCGCAGGTAGTTGGCCAACCGCTCCCAGCTGTCCACCCAGGCCTCGGCCACCAGGATGCCGTCGTGCCTCTCGACCAACGTGCGCCAACCACGCACGATCTCATGGAGCAGGTCCTGATCCGAATAAGGAGTCTGCTCCCGCCGAACCGGGCGGCCGTCCTTGGTGCCCATGTCGGGGTAGTTCGGGTCCTTCACCAGACCGTTGGCGACATCGACGCGGAAGCCAGAAGCACCTCGATCGAGCCAGAACCCGAGGATGTCGTCGAACTCGGCCCGGACCTCGGGGTTTGACCAGTTGAGATCTGGCTGGGTCGGGTCGAAGAGATGCAGGTACCACTCGCCGTCCGACACCCGCGTCCAGGTGGATCCCCCGAAGTTGCTCGTCCAATTGGTGGGTGGCTCGGACCCATTGGCACCCCGGCCGGCCCGGAAGTGATAGCGGTCCCGAGCAGAGCTCCCTGGAGCCGAAGCGAGGGCCTCCTGGAACCAGGGATGCTCTGATGAGGTGTGATTGGGAACCAGGTCGAGCAGCACTCGAAGGCCGAGTTGGCTCGCCTCGTCGATGAGCGCGACCGCGTCGTCCAAAGTCCCGAATCGTGGATCGATGGCCCGATAGTCGGCCACGTCGTAGCCACCGTCGTTCAAGGGTGAGACGTACCAGGGGTTGATCCAGATGGCATCGACACCCAGGGACCGGATGTAGGGCAGATGGGAGCGAAGTCCGGCAATGTCACCCGTCCCGTCGCTGTCGCCGTCAGCGAAGGACCTCAGGTACACCTGGTAGACGACCGCCTGGCGCCACCAGGGAGCATGTGGTGCCATGGACCGATTATGACGGTCTGCTTGGCCATCCGTCTTAGGCTCGCCCGGCCGTGAGCGAGCCGTACGAGTCCGCCCCAGACCTGATTGTCCTCCACACGATGCGATGCATCGGTTACGCCACCGAAGACCGCTTGGCAGCCGCTTCGGGGCTTGGGGTCGCTGAGACGACAAGGCTGCTCGCAGGCCTCGGCGACAATGGGCTCGCATCGGAGACACCGGGCCCCTTCGGAGGCTGGGCCCTAACCGAGGAGGGTCGGCTGACGACCAGGAGGATGCTCGACGAGGAACTGGCGGCTTCTGGAGCCCGCGACCAGGTTCAGACGTGCTACGAGTCGTTCCTGACCCTCAACCCATTGTTGCTCGATGTCTCCACGGACTGGCAGATGGTTCGGGTCGGTGCCAGCCACATCGTCAACGACCACCGAGATTCTGACTATGACGCCAAGGTCCTCGACCGGCTGATCAAGATCGATGACAGAGCGCAGAGGATCTGCGCCGAGCTATCCGGTGGGCTCACCCGATTTGGGTCGTATAGCCCCCGTTTGACGACCGCACTAGAACGGGCCTTGGCCGGTGACCACGCCTTCGTCACCGACAGCCTGGAGTCATATCACAACGTCTGGTTTCAGCTGCACCAGGACCTCCTCGTCACACTCGGCATCTCGAGAGAGGATGAGCGGGGGTCGGAGTAGTTGATCGCCTTCGAAGTCACGTCGTGGTGGTAGCACGGCCGCCGACGTAGGCCGGCTCGGCTAACAGCCGTTGGCGCTCCGTCAGTTGAGGGCGCACGTGATCTGGTACGGATTCACGATTGGCCCATGCGGAGTTGCCGGGGCTGTACTTGAACAGCAAGTGCCGACGGTCCCTGGGACCGTTCCAGGGCAGGGTGCCGTGGGTCAGCGCCTCGGTGAAGATCACCACGTCCCCTGCTCGGTGTGGGACGGCCCGTGCCAGGTCGGCCGGGAAGGAGGATGGCCGAGAGAAACTGGCTTTGTGACTCCCGGGCACCACGCAAAACCCGCCGTGATCTTCGGGAACGTCTACCAGCGCCCACGATGCCACGCACAGTCCGGCGTGAATCCGACCGCCGCGCACCATGTAGTACTGGGATGGGTCGAAAGGTTCTCCGCCACCATGAAGCCCAAGGCCCGACGTCCCTGGAGCCATGACGATGCCGTATGCATGATCCAGCCGGACCTGAGGACCGCACAGCTCCGACATGATCGGAAGCACCGCGTCATGATCCATCAGGGCCAGGGCCGCCGGATCCCATCCCAGGAACTCCCCGCCGAAGCGTTGGCTCTGGATGGTGTCACCCGCCGGTGGCAATGGATGGGCATCCCAGACCCGGTTCAAGTGGGCGACCTCGTCGGCGGTGAGCACACCCTCGAGCACGATGAAACCTTGAAGGTCGAACAGGTAGCGCTGAGAGTCGCTCAGGCCAGGCATCAGCACAGATGAAGGAGTTGGGTCATGGGCCATCGAAGGTAGCGATCAAGCACGCCTTTCAGGTCGGGTCGCTCTTCCCGGCTCCCGACGCAGGAGAATCGGGCAGCTG
This sequence comes from Actinomycetota bacterium, assembly GCA_032155085.1. Classification (GTDB taxonomy): domain Bacteria; phylum Actinomycetota; class Acidimicrobiia; order Spongiisociales; family ZC4RG35; genus JARDZU01. Next base: position 4,576 of record JALDXM010000182.1, read on the forward strand.
CTCGAGGATCGCCTTCACTTTTGCGAACTGGGTCTGATCTGCTTTCCGACCCTCGGCGGCAATGATGGGGGTCAGAAGGCGCCACCAACCCGATGGTTTGAGGTCTGTCATACAAGAGACGCGGGTCGTGTCGATTGAGGTCGACTCGAAGTTGAAGACGGCGACGGCGTTCAGGGGCGGGCCATAGGTGAGAGCGAGGAGACGTGGGGGATCAAACCCGGTGACCTCCCAATTCCAGTTCACCTCCCTGTTGCCCCATCTCCGGGTGTCGACCCCGGTCGCCCCAAGTCGAAGCGGACCTGAATACACAGTCTCGAGGACTTCGGTAGACCAATCCTTGGCGTTGTGCAGGTCGGTGAGGTAATCCCATACCGATGCGATGGGTCGATCGATTTCGATCGAAGTTTCGATCCGAGCCATCCCGAGACATTACGAGTTGAGGTGCGTGAGGGCGGGGCCGCAGTGACACCGGATTTGGACCCCACGCGAATTAGTCCGTTGGGCCCACACGGTCCACTATCGGTAGCGCTGACCACGCCAGGAAAATGGGTGCTTCATGAGCGAGTTTCACGCTTACTCCGTCGTGCCCCTTGTAGTCGTGAGAGGCACTGAGACAATCACGCCAAAGACTCCGCCGGCCAAGAAATGCCGGCATGGCGATGCAGTCAACGGTCGGATCGATCACCCTTGTGTGGAACACGAATCCTGGCCAAAGAAGCCGTGGCCCGAGAAGACCCGAAGAGTCGCTTGGGTCTATTGA
>JALDXM010000183.1:0-5286 GCA_032155085.1 Actinomycetota bacterium
CGGTGACACCGTCCGGGTTGTGCAGGTCGGCGACTTCTCCGTCGAGTTCTGTGGCGGCACCCACACCCATACCGCGGCCCAGGTCGGCCCCCTCTTCGTCACTTCCGAGTCATCGATCGGATCAAACCTCCGCCGCGTCGAGGCACTGACCGGGCTGGCCGCCTATCAGCATCTCGTCGACGTCCGCTCCCGCCTCGACCAAGTAGGCCGGCTCCTCAAAGCCTCTGGATCGGAGGTTCCGGCTCGAGTCGAGGCGTTGCTGGGGAGGGTCGACGGCCTCGAGGCCGAGCTGGACGTGATTCGGGGCCAGCGGCGTGGTGAGCTGGCCGCCGATCTCGCTGGCCAGGCGGTCGAAGTGGGTGATGCCGCGCTCCTGGTCGGCTCTGCTCCGGGCCTCGACGGGAATGGGCTCCGACAGCTAGCACTGGGGATCCGAGACCGGCTTGGCCCCGCATCGGTGGTCGTGGTGGGCTCGGAGAGTCAAGGCAAGGCCGCCCTGGTCGGGGTGGTGACCAAGAGTCTGGTCGAGGCAGGGGTCTCGGCATCCGAGATCATCTCCGAAGCGGCCCGGGAGCTGGGAGGTGGCGCTTCCCGGGACCCGGAACTGGCCCAGGCGGGCGGCCCTCATGGCGACCATCTGGAGGACGCACTGGCCCGTGCCCGAGACAACGCCGAACGAGTGCTCGGGAGTCTGTGAGCCGGGTCCTCGGGGTCGATTACGGGACGAAAAGGGTTGGCCTCGCGTTGTCAGACACCCTCCGGATCACAGCCAACCCTCATTCCACCGTCGCCCGTGCCGATGTCATCGCCGAGGTGATGAACCTCGTCAAAGAAATGGATGTCGGTACCATTGTCGTCGGCCTCCCCACCGGACTCAGTGGTGATGAAGGGGTGTCCGCCGCCGAAGCCAGGAAACTCGCCGATGAGCTCGGCTCGGCCGCCGGGATCGAAGTGGTCCTGGTGGACGAGCGGTACACCTCCAGGATCGCCGAGAGCTCTCTTCTCCAGGCCGGTATGAAACGCCGGGAAAGGAGGGAGAAAGTGGACCAGGTGGCGGCCGCACTCATCCTCCAGGACTACTTGGACAAGATCAAATGACATTCGAACCAACGCCAGATCAATCGCCTTCGTGGGTGCGAGCCAGCAAGATCATCGCAACCATTGGTCTGGTAGTGCTGGCCGGGGTGGCCGTCGTGGGCGGTGGTTCCTATCTGGGCCGACTCGTGGGCTCAAGCTTTGGATCGGGTGACGCTTCGGATACCCCGGTCTCTGTCCAGCCCGGCCTGGACGTCACGATCGAGATCCCGTCGGGGTCCACCGCCGAAGACATCGGCGCCATTCTGGCCGCCCAGGGAGTCGTCCGGTCCGCCCTCGAGTTCGAGGCAGCGGTGCGCAACAACGAGGCCGACGCCCGGCTTCAGGCAGGTGCTTATGAGTTGGAGACCGGGATGGATCCCAATGAGGTCGTAGCGGCCTTGGTTGTGGGCCCTGTTGCCGACGTGTACCGGGTAACCGTGATCGAAGGTCTTAGGGTCCCCGAGATCCTCAACGACCTCGCAGAGGCGTCAGGAATCCCCTATGCGGAGTTCGAGACGGCTCTGACCAGCGGTGAGGTGGAGACGGCTCTGGCCGAGATGCCGGCGGAGCCGACATTGGGCGATTGGGAGGGTCTGCTCTTCCCGGACACCTATGAGTTCTCCGCCTCGGCGGAACCTACCGACATCCTCCAGCGTCTGGCCTCGACCATGGAACAGCGGGTCGGCAGCGTCGACTGGTCGACTCTCGAGGCTGCGGGGATGACACCCTACGACGGGCTCAAGATCGCCTCTCTGATCGAGTCCGAGGCTCAATTGGACGAGGAGAGGCCCACGGTCTCCAGCGTCCTCCACAACCGGCTCGGCATGGGCATGAAGCTAGATATCGACGCCACGGTGCTCTACGCCCTGGGCACCCGTGACCCGGCCCTTTTCGACCGTGAGGTGGACTCTCCATATAACACCTATCTAGTCAACGGCCTCCCTCCGACACCGATCTCCTCCCCGGGGCGCGCCTCGCTCGAAGCGGCAGCCGCCCCAGCCCAGACCAACTTCCTGTACTACGTGCTTTCCGATACCGAGGGTCATCACGCATTTGCCGCCACGCTCGAGGAGCACAATGCCAACGTGGCCACGGCCAGGGAGGCCGGCGTTCTGGGTTAGCGGGTCGGTGCCACACTGATGTGGTGCAAGACCAACTGCGATTCGCCGTTCTGGGCGATCCAATCGATCACTCCAGATCACCCGCGATTCACACTGCTGCCCTCGAACATCTCGGGCTGATCGGGAGTTACGTCGCCATCCGCGCCGGATCTGCGGAGCTGCGGTCGGCGGTAGAGCAGCTCAGGGAGGGCGTGCTCGATGGCTTCAACATCACGATGCCCCTCAAGGAGGAGGCGGCGGCCCTCGCCGAGAGCCTGACCGCCGAGGCGGAGCGCAGCGGATCGGTCAACACCATGCGTGCGCGGGATCGCGTGATCGAAGGGCACAGCAGCGACGTGATCGCCACCACGAGGGCGCTCGATGACACCCGTTTCGACCCCCGGGCTCCGGTGCTCATCCTCGGGGCAGGGGGCGCCGCGGCTGCCCTGCTGGCCGGGGCCGGCGACCGTGAGGTCTATCTGGCTGCCCGAGATGAGGCAAGGGCTCACGCCCTCGTCGGGAGAGTCGGGGTCGATGCCGGCGTCATCCCGTTCGGAGCCGGTGTGGCCGGAGCCCTGGTCATCAACGCAACTCCACTCGGGATGAGCGGGGAGATCCTCCCCGAAAAGGTGGTCGGACTGGCCTCCGGGATCATCGACCTCGCCTACAGCCACACTCAGACCGATGCGGTGGCCCGGGCGACGGCCGGGGGACTTCCGGTCATGGATGGCGTCGAGTTCCTCGTCCTTCAGGCGGCAGTGTCTTTCGAGTGGTGGCTGGGGCTTCCAGCCCCCCTGGAAGTCATGGACGCTGCAGCCAGAAACGCCTAAAGGGATTTGTGATTCGGGCCGATCCGATTCACGAGTCTTCAAGTACAAGGAGTGGTCGAGGTGGCTCTTTCTGGAAATCTGGGCTTTGTGCCTCTCGATGAGGTGCTACGCCTTCTGATGAGGTCGGATCAGCGTGGTTCCGTCGAGGTGCGCGGCGAAGACGTCCGCGGCCGGATATTCGTGGGCAAGAAGGGGATCGCCCTGGCCACTACGGCCGAGGACCGCGATCTGCACAAACACCTCGTGAACTCGGGTTACGTCGACGATGCCTTCCTCCGCAAGGTGGTCACCGGTCAGTCGACGTTCGCCGATCTCCAGGATCGTGAGAGCGCCATCATCGATCTCCTCAGAGAGATCACCGTCGAGAGCCTCTATCACCTCGGGACCAAGGGCTCGAGCTTCGAGGTGACCGAAGGTGCGGTGACAGCCTATGCCAGCCCTCGCCCGTTCGAGCTCGAGGCCGCTCTGGACGATTCGCGCCGTCGTGCCGATGAGTGGGCTGCGGTCCAGGAGATCATCGCCGACCTGGACACCAACATCCGGATGAACCGGGAGGCGGGCGACCAGGACGAGATCACCCTCAACCGTGAGGCCTGGCGTCTTCTCTGCGAGATCGGCAACGGAGCATCGGTGGCCGCGATCGCCGAGCGCCTGGGCACGACAAACTTCTGGATCGCCAAGGTCGCTGCCGAGATGGCAGAACGGCAGCTGATCGTGTTCAACGACACTTGGTCGGAGCAGGCGGCGCCCGAGCCGGTGCAGGCTCCTGCCTATACCGAGCCGACCGCCCCAGCCGACTCCTGGTGGGTCGAGCCCCAGGACGAGGCCCCGGCCCTCTCCGAGGACGAGCCGGCCTTCGATTCCGAGCCAGTGATGGACACGGCTGAGGCTGCAGCATTCGAGCAGACAGCTGACGAGACCGGCACCCCCGAAGCCGATAACTCGAAAGAGAGCAGGTTCGGGCACTTTGCGTGGCCCGGCCAGCCGGCCGACGCCTTTGCAACCGAGGATGAGGCCGCCATCGTCGACGAGCAGACCGAGACCGTCGCAGAGGAATCATCGATCGAGGGTGAATCCGAGCAGGGCGTCGAAGAGGACACCGAGGCTTTCCTGGAGAAGGTCTTCTCCCAGCTCGATGGCAACGGCAACGGTAATGGCAAGGTCGACGTCGAGGAGGAGGGCCACGGGCTGCTCCGCCGGCGGCGCATGGGCTCGGTCCTCAAGGAGATCGACGAGGACTGACCCAGGCCCGCGGCGACTTCGCCATCTTCAGAACTAGCTTGCTCCGGCGTTGACCACCATCATCGCCGGAGCATTTGGCTTTTTGGGGGCGCTCGTCGCCCACGACCTGGCCTCGCAGGTATTACACGACCAGCCGCTTCGGCCCCTCACGGGCATTTGCCCGCGATGTGGGGCGCGCCGGGGCTGGTTCTCGACCAGTTGCGACAGCTGCGGGCGAAAGATCGTGCGGGAGTCTTTCCTGGCCCTGGTCGGCATCGTCGTTGCCATCGGCTTCGCCAACACGATCGGGCCCGAGTGGGCCTTGATCCCGTACCTGGGCTTTCTTCTGCTGACGATCGCCCTGGGCATCACCGACATCGACGCCTTCCGCATCGTCGACAGGCTCAACATCCCGGGCACGGTGATTCTCGTGCTCGCCCTTGGGGCGGCCTCCTGGGCTGACGGGCGCCCGGGCGACTGGGGGCGCGGCCTCCTGGGAGGGCTCGCCTATTTCGTCGGCACCAACCTTCTCTTCTTGCTGGTTCGGGGCCGCGGGTTCGGGTATGGCGACGTCAAGCTGTCCGTCCAGCTGGGTGTGTTCACTGCCTATCTCTCCTGGGGAACGCTCGGATGGGCCGTGTTCCTCACCGCCCTGATTGGAGGTCTCATCTCGTTTGGCGTCCTCGGCGCAGGGATGGCGAGCAATGCTCGCCGACGACGGGCCGGAGAGGCCGACACCTCCATCAGGGACGTGATGAAGATCGAGCTGCCCTACGGGCCGGCGATGATCCTGGGAGCGTGGCTCGCCATCGTCCTGGCGGGACTCGGCGCTTTCGACCTCCCGACGTAGCATCAGGCCATGTTGCGCTTCATGACGGCCGGTGAGTCCCACGGGCCGGGCCTGGTCACCATCGTGGAGGGTTTGCCCCGCGGCCTCGAGGTGTCGGCCGAGCAGATCACCGACGAGCTGGCCCGTCGGCGCATGGGATACGGCCGGGGCAAGCGGATGGCCATCGAACGGGACGAGATCGAGATCCTGGGAGGCATCCGGCACGGCG
>JALDXM010000184.1:0-5271 GCA_032155085.1 Actinomycetota bacterium
GCCATGTCTCCCACTCATTGGCTGGGACAGTCTCGATCATCGTCCCGATTCAAGCCGATCGTGTCGACTGAGCCACTGCCGGTTGTGCTCCCTACACTCCCGCCGCGGTCGACGGTCGTGGAGGTCATCATCAAAATTGCAGTCCTCGCCTCCGGGTCAGGGACCAACCTCCAAGCGCTGATCGACACAGCCGACCTCGGCGCCGAGATCTCGCTCGTGCTCTCCGATCGGCCCGATGCGGTGGCCCTGGAGCGCGCCGACGCTGCCGGAATCAAGAATTCGGTTCTTCCGTACAAGGACTACGGCTCGCGAGCCGAGTTCTGTGCCGCGGTGGCGGATGCCGTGGAGGCTGCCGGCGCCGAAGCCCTGGTGCTGGCCGGCTTCATGCGTGTCCTGGACCCCACGATCGTTGGCGCTTTTCGGGACCGGATCCTCAACATTCATCCATCCCTCCTCCCCGCCTTCCCCGGAGGCAACGCGGTGGACCAGGCTTTGGAGCACGGGGTGAAGGTAACCGGGGTCACGATCCATTTTGTGGACGAAGAGGTCGACCACGGGCCCATCATCGCCCAGCGGGCGGTTCCGGTGTTACCCGGGGATGATCGTGACAGTCTCCACGCTCGAATCCAGATCGAGGAGCACGCTCTCTACCCACGTGTCGTGTCAGCTCTTGCCCGGGGGGAGATAGTGGTCGACGGTCGAAAGGTGATTTGGGAGTGAGCCGGGTGCCGGTGAAGAGGGCGCTGATAAGCGTTTATGACAAGGGCGGGTTGGTCGAGTTCGCCCGGCGTCTCGCCGATGCCGGCGTCGAGATCGTCTCCTCAGGAGGGACCGCTGTCGCCCTGACCGTGCCCGGGATCGAGGTGAGCACTGTGAGTGAGGTCACAGGCGCACCCGAGATGCTCGGGGGGCGGGTCAAGACCCTCCACCCCTCGATTCACGGCGCCATCCTGGCGCGGACCGACGACGAATCGGACCTGGCCGACCTCGAGGCAGCCGGCATCGAGCCTTTCCAGCTGGTGGTCGTCAGCCTGTACCCCTTCCGTGAGACCCTGGCCACACCTGGTGTCACCGAGGACGAGATCATCGAGAAAATCGACATCGGCGGCCCGACCATGATCCGGGCTGCGGCCAAGAACCACCGATATGTCGGGGTGGTCACCTCGACCGACCAGTACGACATTGTGGCAAAGGCGGTCGAGGAGGGGGGTCTCGATGACGAGCTGCGAAGAGAGCTCGCCGCCCAGGCGTTCTTCCACACCGCCTCCTACGACGCCTCCATCGTGGGATGGATCGGGCAGGATCGGGTCATCGCCCTCCGGCACGCATCCGGTCTGCGATACGGGGAGAATCCGCATCAGAGCGCCGCCCTCTATGTCCAGGACAGGGCCACACCTTGGTGGTCGTCGGCCACTCTCCATCAGGGCAAGGAGATGTCCTTCAACAACTACATCGATGCCGAGGCGGCCTGGCGCCTCGCCACGAGCCATCCCGGGTGTGTCGCCATCATCAAGCACACCAATGCGTGCGGGGCCGCGTACGGAACGGATGTCGCCGACACCTTCGAGCGGGCCTGGGCGTGTGACCCTGTATCGGCGTTTGGGGGCGTGATCGGCATCAACGGGACCCTCGATGAGGCAACAGCTGAGTCGATCGCCGGCAAGTTCGTCGAGGTCGTCGTCTGTGCCGGGGTCGAGGATGCCGCCAAAGAGGTTCTGCGGCGCAAGGAGGGAGTGCGTCTGCTCGAGGCGGTTCCGCCGGGCGAGGCAGACCCGGACATGCGGCGCATCGAGTCCGGGATGCTGATACAGGATCGTGACAGCACCGATGGTGAGGACTGGGAGGTGGTTTCCGAGCGTGCTCCGACTGACGAAGAGCGAGCCGAGTTGGATTTCGCCTGGAAGGTGGCGTGGCACACCAAGTCGAATGCGATCGTCGTAGTCAGGGAGCGGGCGGCCGTAGGGGTAGGGGCGGGCGACCAGTCGCGCGTCGGGGCTGCCGAACGGGCGCTGGCCCGAGCTGGAGATCGCGCCCGGGGCGCCGTCGCCGCGTCAGATGCCTTTTTCCCCTTCAGAGACGGGCTGGATGCCCTGGCAGCAGCGGGAGTCACCGCTGTCGTCGAGCCCGGGGGGTCGCGTAACGACGCCGAACTGATCGAGGCCGCCGATGAGCATGCGATCGCTCTCCTCTTCTCGGGTCGGCGACACTTCAGACACTGATGAGCGCTCAGATCATCGATGGGAAAGAGTCGGCCAGAAAGGTCAAGGCCGAGGTCGCGCAGGCAGTAGCACTCCTCGGCTACCAGCCCGGCCTCGCCACCGTCCTGGTAGGCGATGACCCCGCCTCCCACACCTACGTCCGGGGCAAGAGGAGAGATGCCGAGGAAGTAGGGATCCGGTCCGTCCATCACGAGCTTCCCGGTGAGGTGCCTCAGGCTGATCTCGAGACCTTGATCGACGAACTGAACGACGACGACGAGGTGGACGGGATCCTCGTCCAGCTTCCCCTCCCTGGCGGCCTCGATGGGGAGCGTGCCGTCTCGAGGATCGATCCGGCCAAGGACGTCGACGGCCTCCACCCCTACAACATGGGCCTTCTGGTCCTGGGGAGGCCCGGCGTCCGGCCATGTACCCCGAGCGGGGTGATGCGGATGCTCGAGGACAACGATGTCCTCGTGGCCGGCCAGACCGCGGTGGTCATCGGTCGCTCGTTCCTGGTGGGACGCCCGCTGGCGCTGATGATGGCGAGCAAAGGGGTGGACGCCACGGTGACGATGGCCCACTCCCGCACGCCGCAGCTCGCCGAGGTGACCAAGCGAGCCGACATCCTGGTCGCAGCAGTGGGTGTTCCCCGCCTCGTGACGGCTGAATACGTCAAGCCGGGCGCGGCCGTCATCGACGTGGGGGTGAACCGAGTGGAGGATGGGTTGACCGGTGACGTCGACTTCGACAGTGTGCGAGAAGTGGCCGGGTCGATCACACCCGTTCCCGGCGGGGTCGGACCTATGACCCGGGCGATGCTCCTCTCCAACACCCTGGAGGCGGCCAGGGCCCGCCGCGGCGCTTAAAGAATCCAGTCGATCGGGCCGATGTCCTCTTCATGCGAGGACGCATCGGACTGGGCGCTTTGTCGCTGCTCACCGGCGTGCTGCTGGCAGCTTGCTCGGGCAACGTCTTCGACCTGGCAGTCGGGGACTGCTTCGACGACGGTGACATGGCCGTCGCCGGGGTCGAAGAGGTGGGCGACGTGCCGATGGTCGAATGCTCCGAGCCGCATGACAACGAGGTGTACGCGGTCGTGACCGTCGACGGAGACGTGTTCCCAGGCGAAGAGGCGATCCAGAGCACTGCGGACGACATGTGTCTGGAGGCCTTCGATGGATTCGTGGGCCTCGATTACCAGACGTCGACCCTTGACTTCGGGTGGCTGGTGCCCACGGCCGACACCTGGGCGGGCGGCGACCGTGTGGTGGCGTGCTTCGTCTACCGCATGGACTACGAGAAGGTCACCGGGACCCTGCAGGGCACCGGCATTTGACCTGAAAGACACCAATCGGGGCAGGGCTAACCTCGCCGCTGTATGGCAACTTCGATAATCATGGGCCCCGACGGGCTCGTCGTTCCCGCAGACCCGATCATCCCCTTCATCGAAGGCGACGGGATAGGACCGGACATCTGGGCAGCCTCAGTGCGTGTCTTCGACGCGGCGGTCAAAGGCGCCTACGGCGACGAGCGCGCGGTCGCCTGGAAGGAAGTCCTGGCGGGGGAGAAGGCGTTCAACGAGACCGGGTCGTGGCTTCCCGATGAAACCGTGGACGCCTTCCGTGATCATCTGGTCGGGATCAAAGGCCCCCTGACCACCCCGGTCGGCGGCGGCATCAGGTCGCTGAACGTCGCGCTGCGTCAGTTGATGGACCTCTATGCATGTGTCCGGCCGGTCCGCTGGTTCGAGGGGGTGCCCTCCCCGGTCAAGGACCCGGGCCAGGTCGACATGGTCATCTTCCGCGAAAACACCGAGGATGTGTACGCCGGTCTCGAGCTCGAAGCGAACGGCGAAGATTCGGCCCGGCTCATCGAATTCGTCAAGGCGGAGTACGGGTGGGAGGTGAGGCCCGACTCCGGGATCGGCCTGAAGCCGGTCTCGATCACCGGCTCGAAGCGACTGATCCGGGCGGCGATCAAATATGACTTGGCCAACGATCGCAAGTCGGTGACCCTGGTGCACAAGGGGAACATCCAGAAATTCACCGAGGGCGCTTTCCGTAGCTGGGGATACGAACTGGTTAAGGAGGAGTTCTTCGATGTCGCCGTGTCATGGGAAGACAGCGGAGGCGATCCCGGCGACAAGCTGCTGGTCCAGGACGTCATCGCCGACGCCATGTTTCAGCAGGTGCTGACCCGCCCCTCCACCTACGACGTCATCGCGACCACCAATCTCAACGGGGACTACCTGTCCGATGCCCTGGCAGCCCAGGTCGGCGGCATCGGCATCGCTCCCGGCGGCAACATCAACTACGACACCGGCGTGGCCGTTTTCGAGGCGACCCATGGAACCGCTCCCAAATACGCCGGTCAGGACAAGGTGAATCCGGGATCGGTCATCCTCTCCGGGGAGATGATGTTCCGATACTTGGGCTGGACCGAGGCCGCCGATCTGATCATCCAGGGCCTGGAAGGCGCCATCAAGGCCAGGACGGTCACCTATGACTTCGCTCGCCTCACCAACGACGCCACAGAGGTCAAGACGTCGGAGTTCGGCGACGCGATCATCGGGCACATGTGAGATCTTGTCGTGTGCAATCAGCCACTGTGGCGGTGGGATTTTGCACATGACGTTTGGGGCGAAGCGGTCGTGTGCAATCAGCCACTGTGGCGGTGGACTCCTGCACACGCCACAAGGTGGCTGATCGGCGCCCGCTCCTACACTTGAACTGAAAGAGCGGGAGCCCATGACCACCCTCCAAATCACACGTTCTGCAGACGTTCTGCCCGCCGAGGAGGTGGCCGCGCTCGCCCCGGTGATCGAGGACATCAACCGTCTCAAGGTGGAGCGGAATGCCATCGTCGCCGCCCACAACTACATGACGCCGGACATCTATCACCTGGCGGCGGATATCACCGGCGACTCCCTGGCCCTCGCCCAGCTGGCGCTGCAGACAGAGGCCGAGGTCATCGTGCTGGCCGGGGTCCACTTCATGGCGGAGACGGCCAAGATCATCAACCCGGAGAAGACAGTTCTGATCCCCGACCTCGATGCCGGATGCTCTCTGGC
>JALDXM010000185.1:0-5268 GCA_032155085.1 Actinomycetota bacterium
TGGCGATGGCACTGAGCACGGCCAGGACGAGGGCAAAGATCGCCGCCGCTCTGCTACCTGAGAACAACCCAAAGCCGGCGAGTATCACCAGAGCCCCGAATACGAGGTGGATCCAACCCCAAGTCGAGACGTCGAGAGTCACGACGTAGTTGGGCAGCGTGACGAAGAACTCGTCGTTGGCAATGGCGGAGATTCCCTGGAATACCTGCATGATCCCGCCGACGATCATCAGGGTGGCGGCGAACATCACGCCGATCCCGGCGGCCAGCTCCGATCCAGAGACCGGCGGTGGCTCGGCTTCCCTGTGTGACATGTGTCTCTCCTCTCAGTCGCGGGCCATGGCCGCGGCCAGATGCTTCTCAACGTCGACGTACGCGTCGTCGGCCACGTTGAAGACCACCTTTGTGATCTTCCCGCCGTTCCAGGCGAATCTCGGCTTGTACTCGGAGGAGACCGCATCCCCACCGTCGTATCCGACGCAGAGCCCATCACCGCAGAGTGTGTAATGACCGGTCTGGGTGCGGATCTCCGCTTCCTCGGCGACGACCTCGTCGTCGATGTACAGCTTGAGCGGTCCGTATGACTCGTGGTACTCGCCCATCCGCTCCTTGGTGAACTCGACCCCGACGATGTGCGGGCCCGATCTCGGAGCAGGTGCGGAGACTCGGGTCTCGGGGGGTATGCCGAGGAAGTTGTAAACGAAGGTCAAGGTCCCGTCCTTGACGAACATCGTGTACCCGCCGAACCGCGAGCCCTGGGCGACGATGACACCCTCGCTCTCCCCGGTGAACTCCACCTCAGCCAATATCTTGAAAGACACCCCGTGGGTGTTCGCAGCCGATCGCTCCGGTACCTCGATCGTCCCCGGGTAGTAGGTCCATTGACCACTGGGCGGGATCTGAAGCGGGACCTCCATGGCGAAGATCTCGGCCACCGTCAGGTCGTTGAGGGGGAGGACCTTGTTGGCTTTGGCCTCCTCCATCCAGATCGTCTTCAGCTCTTCCACCTTCTCCGGATGCTGGTCGGCCAGGTCGTGGGCCTCGGAACGGTCCTCATCGGTATGAAACAGTTGCCAGGGCTCGTCATCGAAGCCGCCAAGGCCGGTGAAGGGGCCGTGTTCGGTGACCGCTTTCCAACCCTGGTGCCAGATCCCTCTACTCCCCAACATCTCGTAGTACTGGGTCTCTTTCTGTGTCGGGGCCTCAGCGTCGTGGAACGAATACACCATCGACACCCCGGACAGGGGCGATTGCTCGTGCCCGTTGACCATGGCAGGCATCTCGACCCCGCAGGCTTCGAGGATGGTGGGGTAGATGTCGGTGGAGTGGTGGTACTGATGACGCACCTCACCCCGGGCCTCGATCCCCTTGGGCCAGGAGATGACCAATGGATCACAGACTCCGCCCTGGTAGGTGTAGCGCTTGAACATCCGGAACGGTGTGGAGAAGGCCACGGCCCATCCCGTGGGGTAGTGGTTGTAGGTGTCCGGACCCCCCAGACTGTCGATCATGGCCAAGTTCTCTTTGATGTCGTCGGGCCAGGAGTTGAAGAACTTGTTCTCATTGACCGACCCGTCGGGTGAGCCCTCGCCGGAGGCGCCGTTGTCGGCGCAGTAGAACACGATGGTGTTCTCCAGTTGGCCCGACTCCTCCAGGAAGTCGATGATCCGTCCCACCTGCGCATCGGTGTACTCGGAGAACCCGGCGTAGACCTCGGCCATGCGGGAGAAGAGTTTCTTCTCTTCGTCCGAGAGTGTGTCCCAGGGACGAACCGCGTCACCGGGGGAGAACGTGCCCTCGGTCATCGGGTTGATCGGGGTCAGCTCGGTCCCCTCGGGGAGGATGCCCTTCTCGATCATCCGGGGGAGAATCCATTCCCTATAGGCCTCGTAGCCGTCGTCGAACTTCCCCTTGTATTTGTCCATGTACTCCTGGGGGGCATGATGGGGAGCGTGGTTCGCCCCCGGACAGAACCAGAGGTACCAGGGCTTGTCCGGCTCCGATTGCTTGGCGTCTCGGATGAAGGCGACCGCCTTGTCGGCCAGGTCTTTGGAGAGGTGATAGCCCTCCTCGGGGCTGTACGGGGCATCGATGTAGTGGTTGTCCTCGGCGAGGTCGGGGTACCACTGGTTGGTCTCACCCCCGATGAATCCGTAGAAGCGGTCGTAGCCTAGACCGAGCGGCCACTCCTTCTTCGAGGCGCCCATGCTGAAGGCGTCGATTGGGACGTTGTGGTTCTTCCCGATCCAAAAGGTGCTGTATCCGGCGTCTCGCAGGACATGAGCGATGGTGCCGTTCTCGGGGGGGATGTGGGAGTTGTACCCCGGGAACCCGGTGGACGACTCAGAGATGGTGGCATAGCCGTTCTGATGATGATTGCGCCCGGTCAGGAATGTCGATCGGGTTGGCGAGCAAAGCGCTGTGGTGTGCCACTGGCTGTAGATCAGACCGTTGTCCGCCAGTCTTTGCAGGGTGGGCATCTCGATCCGACCGCCGAAGGGTGACCACGCGGCGAGGCCGGTGTCGTCGTAGAGGACAACCAGGACGTTGGGGGCTCCCTCGGGCGCCTTGTCGGCGAGGAACGCCTCCCAGTCTTGCTCGGAATCACGTATGTCGAGCCCGATCTTCCCCTGGAACTCTCGGGGCATGGCTACCTCCAGCAGCGACGACGTCCGTCGAACCTACTCACCGGTCGAAAGGGCATGAACAGAAGGCGTCTTCTACTGCCGGGCCATGGCGATCCGGTAGCGCTCCTCCGGCGAGATCAGGTGGTCGGCGTCTTCGGCGTCGTCACCGAGGTCGATCTGCACCCACTTGACCTTTCCCGTGAAATGGACCTCCTTGGAGCTCAGGTCATCGGTGACCGGTGTCGCCGTGTCGGTGCCGACGTCAGTGGTCTCGTCGGCTGAGAACAACATCGGGACTGTGGCGTCAACGCGGCCTTCCCCGACCTGTGTCCCGTCCAGATAGAGGGTGTAAGTACCTCCCTTGCCCAGACCCCCGCCGTCGTAGGCGAATTCCACCCGGACCTGATGGTCCCCAGGAGTTAGCACCTCCGTCCCGTAGACCTTGAAAAGCTGGAGCCCGAAGAAGTTGTAGCAATGAGCCGGTTTGCCGTCCTTCGCGTACAGGCTCCAACCCCCAAAGGCGCCGCCCATCGAGACGATCGTCCCGTGAGCGCCACCCTCAGGCACCACGATCTCTGTGGTTACGGCGTACGACTTGTTCTTCATCACCACAACCGAGTTTTCGGTGAGACGACCCATCCCACCGAACAAGATCTGGCTGGTGCCATGGACCAGCTGCGGGCGGCCGGCGAGATCGGCGTTGAACCGCTCGGCGCGCCGGTCATCCAATGGGAGGACGTTGTACTTCCCTGCTTCGATGAGAAACAGCCGTTGCAGTTGGGAGAGCATCTCCGGGTTCTCCGCCGCCAGGTCATTGGCCTGGGTCCAGTCGTCTGGCCCGTAGAGCTCCCATACGTCGGCGTCGATCGGAGGATTCTCCGCCAACAACCATGGGATCGAATGCCTGGTCACTGCGGTCCAACCGTTGTGGTAGATGCCGCGGTTGACAAACATCTCGAAGTATTGGGTGGTGTGGGTATCGGCAGCATCGCCGTCGTCGAAGGAGTAGTTCATGGCGAATCCCTCGAGCGGAGCCTGCTGAATCCCGTTGACGAACAGAGGCGCCGGGATCCCTGCCGCCTCGAGAATGGTGGGGACCACATCGATGACGTGGTGGAATTGATTCCGGATCTCACCCTTGGCCTCGATCCCATTGGGCCAGCTGATGATGGTTCCGTTCCTGGTCCCACCCCAGTGTGAGGCGACCTGCTTGGTCCACTGGTAAGGCGTGTCCATGGCATGGGCCCAACCGACCGCATAGTGGTTGTAGGCCGAGGGAGTGCCGAACTCGTCGATCTTGGAGACAACGAACTCGGTCGTCTCCAGCCCTCCGGCCCCATTGAGCACTGCCAGCTCGTTGAAGCATCCATTGGGGGTGCCCTCGGCCGAGGCCCCGTTGTCACCGATGATGCAGTAGATCAGCGTGTCGTCCAGGACCTCCAACTCGGCGAGAGCGTCGAGGAGCCGACCCACGTGGTGATCGGTATGCTCCAAGAACCCGGCATAGACCTCCATCTGACGGGCCAGGACAGGCTTGAGGTCATCGGGCATCTCGTCCCAAGCCGGAATCTCCGCTGGACGGGCAGTGAGCTCGGCATCAGCAGGGATGACACCCAGTTCCTTCTGTTTGGCAAAGGTCCGCTCTCGTTGGGCGTCCCATCCATCGTCGAACTTGCCCCTGTACTTGGCGCTCCACTCTTTGGGAACGTGATGCGGCGCATGCGTGGCGCCGGGGGCGTAGTAGACGAAGAACGGCTTATCCGGCATCAGCGCCTTCTGCTGACGAACCCAATCGATGGCATGGTCGGTCATGTCCTCGGTGAAGTGATAACCCTCTTCAGGGGTGCGATCCGGCTCGACGGGCACAGTGTCCCGATAGATCGCCGGGGCGTATTGATTGGTCTCACCACCGATGAAGCCGTAGAAGTGCTCGAATCCGTTGCCCGGGCTCGGCCAGCGATCGAACGGCCCCATCGGGCTGGTCTCCCAAACCGGCACCTCGTGGCATTTGCCGAAATGGGCGGTCGAATAGCCGTTTAGCTTGAGCATCTCGGCGATCGGCGCCTTGTTCCGCGGCCGCATCGAGCTGTAGCCGGGTGCCGAAGTCGCGATCTCGGTGATCCCACCCATCCCCACCGAGTGGTGGTTACGGCCACCGAGCAGGGCGGCGCGGGTCGGCGAGCACAGGGCGGTGGTATGGAACCGGGTGTACTTGAGCCCGTTGTCGGCCAGCCGGTCGAAATTAGGGGTATTGCAAGGCCCGCCGAAGGCGGTGCTGGCCCCGAATCCCACGTCGTCGATGAGGACGATGAGGACATTCGGGGCATCAGCAGGTGGCCGAATCGGCTCGATCGGGGGGAACTTGGTGTCGGGGTCCTTGGCGTCGTAGGTGGTGACTCCGATCCACTGCGGGTCGGGGATGGGAAGGTTGTGCCTGCTCAGGTCGCTCATGCGGGCGAACCTACACACGAGGTTGGGGCGTGGTGTCACCCAATTTGGGCGATCAAATCCGGCGGGATTCCTCGAAAGCTGCCACCGCTGCCATGACGGTGGCGTGGAGCTTGCCCTCCCTCGACCAGTGCTCCCAAATCTCCGTTCTTCTCGCCTTCTCCAGGGCACGCGTCGGGATGTTCGCGATCCAG
>JALDXM010000186.1:0-5266 GCA_032155085.1 Actinomycetota bacterium
GTGCACATCGGGGCCAGGGTCATGGGTCGCGCCGACCCGGGTGAGGTGCTGGTGTCGAGCACGGTGAAGGAGCTGCTCGCCGGTTCCGGGCTCGCGTTCGAGGACCGAGGCCAGCATGAGCTCAAGGGTGTGCCCGACACCTGGCATCTTTACGGTGTGACGGCGGGCTCGCGCTGACGTGACCAGAGCAGCGGCAATCGTCGCTTGGATCACGGGCCTTGGTTTCGGGCTCCCGGCCGTGATGGGGCTGCGCCACTTCGCTCAGCATCATGAGGTGTGGACCTTCATGGGTTTCCCCACTTACGGAGGTGGTCCGTTCGAGCGTTGGGGAATCCAGACGAGCATCCCGTTGCTGGCCGGCTTTATCACGGTTTGCGTCGCCGAACTCATCGTCGGTGGCTTGCTCTGGGCGGGTCGGTCCAGCGGCCTGTGGTTCGCGCTGGCATTGTTGCCGTTCGAGCTGGTGTACTGGATCGGATTCGCCTTGCCGTTCGGGTTCGTTTTTGGGGCAATCCGAACCGGGCTCGTGGCGGCGACGCTTTTGGGACGATGACCAAACCGCGTGGCGACTGCCCCGTGTAGCGCCCTCGCCAGGATTTTGACCATGGTCAACTTTGGGTCGGCCTACTCAACCGTTTGGTGAACCAATGTTTGGCGCCAGGGGTTTGAGGGTCTCGACGGCCCACCCGTACACCGCAGCGTGAGACTGCTCTGGGTAGCTGAAACCGAGGACTGCAGCCGTTTCAGAGGCGACTTCCTTGAAAAGTTGGATCATCGCGATCAGGGCTCGAGCGACAGCCGCGGCCTCGTACGCCGCGAATGTATCTGACAGCCGCTTCACGATCAGGGGGTCGGCCCAGCGTTCCAAGTATCGGCCTCCGCTCCTGGTGCTGGTCCCGGGCGTCTTGGCGATCGCGTGCCATTCGATGACTTGTGCCAGGTCGGCTTTCATGTACCCGTCGACATCGTCTTTGGCCGCCCACAATTCACCACGGCGGAGATGTTTCGAGGCCCAAACGACCTGGAAGAGGAAATCGTTGACGACAAAATCAAAGTCGTCCGCGGAGATGTCCGAGGGCCTAGGGGAAGGGGGGTGGTGTGGGAGCTCAAGGCTGGCGATCTCGTTGTCCTTGTCGATCAATGCCCGAAATCCGCCCTGGAATCCGCCACCGAGGGCGAATGCCACTGCGGGGTCCTGCAGCCTCTTTGCCAGGGTTCCCGTCGCAAGAGCCACGACATCGAAATCGAGACCAGCCTCGAACAGGACCTGGCGGACCGGCAGGTCCGCAAACGGCCCGGGATGTTTCAGACTGAGCCACACGGGCCCGATCTCATGAATCCAGTCGTCCGAGTCGTGGAAGAGGATTGGATCTCGGACCAGGAGCATGAGGTCCATGTCTGCCCATTCGTCCGCAGGGGCCGTCGACGTCCTGGACCCGACCTCGGCGAGCCCTCTGACATCATCACGGGCTGTTGCCCACGGGAGGATCCGCTCCACGAGCATCGTCTCATGGTCCACTTGCTCGAATCTATCCCGATCTTCCAATCTGGGGTTCGGTCCCCGGGCTAGCTTTCTCTCGGAGGCGAGTTCTGGACGACCGGCAACTGATCGAAAGCTATATCAGCGCCCAAGACCCTTTCGACCCGGATCGACTGGGGGAGTTGCGGCACGAAGGCTGGTATGCCGACTGGCCCCAGACCGGCGAGAGGATTCCGAACCACCGGTCGGATGTCGAGATCCATCTCAACTATCCCGGCTATCCCGTGCACCGGCTGGGGAGCGTCGAAGGGCACGGCACGGAGTGGTTGCATCTGAACTCGGTCCTGCCCGGCTCTGCGGGTCGCTGGGTGAGAATCTCTGGGGGCGGTGACACCTGGTTCGCCGAAGTCACCCTGACCTATGACGACGGGACTTGGTTGGGCGTCGCAGTATGCGAAACGATGGGTGATCGAATTGCGAAGGAGACGATCTGGTATTGCCCCAAGGATGAGCCGGCTGAATGGCGTGATCGGTGGTCCACACCGATGCCGAATGTGGAGTCCGGCATTCACGAGTCATCCGGCTCTCCTGGTGCTCAGAGGCAGCATGAGCGAACTCTCGACCGGTTCTACTCGTTGCTGACGAGCGGGTCGTCGCCGTCAGACCTTCTTATCGAGAACGCAACAGCCCAGTTTCCCCAAACCTCTGACGTCGTCGTGGGTCGGTCCGACCTAGTGGACCTCTACACGTCCTCCTCAATCCGTCATGCTCTCGTCCACCAACGATGGGTACTCGGGGGGTCGGCCCTCGTCGAGCTCCGCGCCGTTGAGCCGGATGGCACGACGCTCCATCTGGTTCATTTCGAAGGAGACCTGATCTCGAGAATCAGCGACTACTGGGCGCCGACATTGGCCGCCCCCGATTGGCGAGCGCGGTTGGTCGAGAGGATCTGACCCGAAAGAAGCGATGCCTCGGGTCAAATCGGCGTTCGGTGAGTGGCGCCCTCGGCAGCATTCGAACCTGCGAAGTCAGGCACCGACTGACGACTTCTTCTTGCCCAGTCTTCGACGTTCGGGCTCGCTGAGGTATCGCTTGCGGACCCGGATCGATGATGGTGTCACTTCTACCAGCTCGTCGTCGGCGATCCACTCGATCGCTGTCTCCAGGGTCATGTCTCGGGCAGGTCTGAGGTTGATGGCCTCGTCGGAGGCGTGGGTGCGGATGTTGGTCAGCTGTTTGGGCCGCGCCGGGTTGACCACCATCTCCTCGGGACGGGACGCCTCGCCGATGATCATGCCTTCGTAGGTTTCTTCGCCGGCGCCGATGAACAATTCGCCTCGTTTCTGCAGGTTGTCGAGTGCGAATCCGGTGCTGACTCCCTTTCGGTCGGAGACCATCGCCCCGCCGATGCGATGGGGGAGCTCGCCCACCCATGGCATCCACCCTTCGTGGTGTTGGTGGATGAGAGCGGTGCCCCGGGTGGTGGTCATCAGCAGGGAACGGAAGCCGAGTAGCCCTCGTGCGGGGGCGGTGAAGGTGATGACCGTGCGTCCCGGATCGCCTGGCTGCACTTCGAGGATCGTGCCTTTTCGGGGAGCCGCCGCCTGGGTGACGGCGCCGACATATTCGTCGGGGACATCGACTACCGCCCTTTCCACAGGCTCGTGCGGACTGCCGTCGATCACGCGAACCACTACCTCCGGGCGGCTCACTTGAAGCTCGAATCCTTCCCGTCGCATCGACTCGATGAGCACGGCCAGTTGCAGCTCGCCCCGGCCCGCCACCTCCACGACCTCGGGTGAGGATGTGGCGCCGAGGCGGATCGAAACGTTGCCGAGCACCTCTCTCTTCAGTCTGTCCTGAATCTGTCGGGAGGTGAGAAGGCTCCCTTCCCTACCGGACAGGGGAGAGGTGTTGACCCCGAATGTCATCCTGAGAACCGGCTCATCGACCGTGAGCCGGGGAAGAGGGACCGGGTTCTCAGGGCTTGCCAGGGTGTCACCTATCTCCACCTCGGGGAACCCGGCGACCACGAAAAGATCGCCGGCCTGGCACTCCTCCACCTCCGATCGCCCCAGACCCGAGAACCGCAAGAGCGTGGTCAGCCGCCTCTTGATCGGCGGCTCCTCGTCGTTGGCATGGCAGAGGGCCACCTGGGCTCCCTTGCTGAGAGTCCCCTCCACGACCCGTCCGATTGCTAGACGGCCCAGGTAGTCGGAGGCGTCGAGGGTGGTCACCAGGGCCTGGAGCGGTGCCGACGGGTCGCCACCAGGTGCGGGAATGGTCGCCACGATGGCGTCGAGCAACGGAGACAGGTCGTCGGTTTCGGAGGGCACCCCGATCCCGGCCATGGCTCGCCCGCTGCGGGCGACCGTCGAGACGATCGGAAAGTCGATGTGATGATCCTGGGCGTCGAGGTCGAAGAACAGCTGATAGACCTCGTCGGCCACCTCTTCGGGCCGGGCGTCTGCCCGGTCGACCTTGTTGATCACCACCACCGCAGGGAGATGCAGGGCGAGAGCCTTCGACAGCACGTAACGCGTCTGGGGCATCGGCCCGTCGGCGGCGTCGACCAGGAGCAGGATTCCGTCCACCATCGCCAGGGCCCGCTCCACCTCTCCTCCGAAATCGGCGTGGCCCGGCGTGTCGACCAGGTTGATACGGGTCTCTTTCCAGTCGATCGAGGCCGCCTTGGCGAGGATGGTGATGCCGCGCTCGCGCTCCTGATCGGTGGAGTCCATGACCCGCTCCACCCTCTCCTCATGGGAGGAGAACACCCCGGCCGCGCCCAACATCGAATCCACCAACGTGGTCTTGCCATGGTCGACGTGCGCGACGAGCGCGACATTCCGAAAGGAAAGGGAAGACATGAGCGATCGATGGTATCGCTCGGCCCGAGAACACAGGAAGGGGCCGACTGCGCCACCAAGGCCAGCCGGACCGGGATGACTCGCGCTGGGTGGATCAGCGGTCGATCAGGCGTTGGATGCTCTCGTTGTAGCGATCCCCCTCGACGCTGATGGTTTCCAGAGCCTGCTCGATATCGTCCAAGTCATCGGCGGTGAGACCGACGTCGACAGCTCCAAGGTTCTCTTCCAATCGATGGAGCTGGGTGGTGCCGGGGATGGGAACGATCCATGGCTTGCGGCTCAGCAGCCACGAGAGGGCGATTTGAGCGGGGGTTACGCGTTTCTGCTCAGAGATCTGTTTGATCAGGTCGACCAGCCCCTGGTTCGCCTTTCGGTTCTCTGGGGCGAAGCGGGGAATGTTGTGGCGGAAGTCGGAGTCCACGAAGGTCGTGTCCTCGTCGATCTTCCCGGTGAGAAGCCCTCTACCTAGCGGGCTGATGGGGACGAACCCGATTCCCAGCTCCTCGAGCGCGGGGAGGATCTCCTCCTCGGGCTCTCGCCACCAAAGTGAATACTCGCTCTGGAGAGCCGTCACGGGCTGCACGGCGTGGGCGCGGCGAATCGTCTCCACGCCCGCCTCCGAGAGGCCGAAGTGCTTCACCTTTCCTTCGGCGATGAGCTCTTTCACCGTGCCGGCGACATCCTCGATCGATACATCAGGGTCGACCCGGTGCTGGTAATAGAGGTCGATGCGATCGGTCCGGAGCCGTCGGAGCGAGTCCTCCGTCGACTTTCGGATGAAATCAGGTCGGCTGTTCAACCCCGCCGACTCTCCGCCCAAGTTGAAGCCGAACTTGGTGGCGACCACGACCCCATCCCTGAATGGGGCGAGAGCCTCGCCTACGACGTCCTCGTTGGTGAACGGGCCGTAGACCTG
>JALDXM010000187.1:0-5198 GCA_032155085.1 Actinomycetota bacterium
GCACGAACTCCACTTCATACTCGGCGCCCCGGTAGACCTCGGTCTGGCCCCCCTGGCGGCCGAACCCCGAGACGTCACTCACCGACATCCCGGAGACACCAGCGTTCTTGAGCGAGTCCCGCACCTGCTCCAGCTTGAAGGGCTTGATGAAGGCGATGATCAGTTTCATTTGCCAGTCCTTTCGAACGCCGACCGTAGACGTGTCGTCGCTGGTTCCTTCGTCATCGATCCTCCTGTCAACGCCCGGCCAGGCTTGCGCTGCCGCTGCTGTACGCCGTCTCGGCGTGTTCGGCCTGGTCCAGGCCGCTGTTCTCGACGTCTTCGGTGACGCGAACCCCGATGGTCGCCTTCAGGGCCAGCATGATCACGGTGGTCACCGCGAAGCAGTAGACGATGGTGCCGGCGTTGCCGAGGGCCTGTGCCCAGAGAAGGTCCAGCCCGCCTCCGTAGAACAGTCCTGCCATCCACTCACCACCGAAGAACTCCGGGTCGGCAAAGAGACCGACCGACAGGGAGCCGACCAGCCCTCCGACGAAGTGGACGCCCACGACGTCCAGGGCGTCGTCGTAACCAGCCTTGGTCTTCAAGCCGACTGCGAAGCAGCAGATGATGCCGGTGGCCAGGCCGATCCATATCGGTGACATCCCGGCTACGAATCCGGCGGCCGGGGTTATGGCCACCAGGCCGGCAACGATCCCTGATGCCACACCGAGGTTGGTGAAATGGCCGTCCCGGAACCTCTCGACGAATCCCCACGACAACCCGGCGGCCGCCGCGGCGAGGAAGGTGTTCATGAAGGCCTGAATCGCCTGGCCGTTGGCTGCCAGGGCAGAGCCGGCGTTGAACCCGAACCACCCGAACCAGAGGATCCCGGTGCCCAGCATGACAAGTGGCATCGAGTGCGGGGGATGGCCCTGACCCGGCCAACCGGTGCGCTTGCCCAGAACCAAGACCGCTGCCAGAGCGGCAATTCCGGCGTTCACATGGATGGCAGTCCCGCCGGCGAAGTCGAGTGCACCCAGGTCGGCGATCCATCCGCCGTAAACCCATTTGAAGACCGGGACGAACACCAAGAGAAGCCAGACGGGAGCGAAGATCGCCCAGGCCGAGAACTTCATCCGGTCCGCCACGGCACCCGAGATGAGGGCCGGGGTGATCACGGCGAACATGCCGAGGAAGGCCACCACCAGCAATCCATATCCGCCGTCTTCGGTGAGTCCCATTCCGTTGAGGAACGCCAGGTCCAGATTGCCGATGAACTTCCCATCACCCGACTGGGCCAGCGAGTAGCCGACCACCACCCAGGCGATCGGTATCACGAGCAGACACCAGAAGTTCATCATGAGCATGTTCAGGACGTTCCTCGTCCGGTCCATGCCTCCGTAGAACAGTGCCAGGCCCGGCGTCATGAACAACACCAGCGCCGAAGACACCAACACCCACGCAGCATCACCTGTGTCCATCTGGACTCCTCCCGATCCGAGCGGTTTGTGCGGCGCATCGTTTCCAGGCTCTGTTTCAGAAATGTTTCTGTTCGCGGAAGAGGTCGTGAACAAGGCCAGGGAAACGAACCGTCGAGTTCATGTTTGAAACCTGGGCGTGGGGCTAAGTGTTTGTACCGGACCGATCGTTCCGATTTCGAAGGAGGCGAAACATGCCCAACGACCTCGCCAGCCAAGGGATCGAGCCCTATCGCATCGACATACCCCAAGCCGACCTGGACGATCTCCGTGATCGGCTCCAGCGCACCAGGTGGGCCAACGAGCTCCCCTTGGACCAGCGTGGCACGGGGGAGCCGATCGGCCCGGTCCAACCGGGTTACGAATACGGCGTGCCCGTCGACTACGTGAAGGGGTTGGTGGAGCACTGGCTCGACGGATACGACTGGCGTTCCTGGGAGGCGAAGCTGAACTCCTACGACCAGTTCACCACCACCATCGACGGCCAGAACATCCACTTCATCCATGTCCGGTCGCCGGAACCGGACGCCACGCCGCTGATCCTGACCCATGGGTGGCCGAGCACCGTGGTCGAGTACCTGGGGCACATCGACGAGCTCACCGACCCCCGGGCCCATGGGGGCGATCCAGCCGACGCCTTCCATGTCGTCATCCCGTCGATCCCTGGCTTCGGGTTCTCCGGCCCGACTCACGAAGCGGGGTGGAACCGGTACCGGGTGGCTCGAGCCTGGGCCGAGCTCATGAGCCGACTTGGCTATGACCGTTACGGGGCGCATGGCAACGACTCGGGGGCCTTGATCTCACCGGAGCTGGGCCGGATCGCCCCCGAGCACGTCATTGGTGTCCACGTCACCCAGATCTTCTCGTTTCCGTCCGGTGACCCGGCCGAGTTCGAAGGGCTCAATCAGGACGACTTCCAGAAGCTCCAATTCCTCCAGACGTTCAACGACGAGATGTCTGGCTTCTCGGCGCTGCTGTCCACCAAGCCGCAGAACGTGGCCCACGCGATTACCGACTCTCCGGCCGGCCAGCTCGCCTGGAGTGGCCAGTTGCTTGGTGACGCCCCCAGCCCAGACGAGGTCCTGACCAACGTGTCGATCTACTGGTTGACCAACACCGGAGCCTCGTCCGGCCGTCTGTACTACGAGGACGGCCATGCCGAGCACCCGACCGAGCCGACGAAGGTGCCGATCGGCCTGGCCAGCTTCGCCAATGACTTCCGCCCGGTGCGCCGCTTGGCCGAGCGGGATCACAGCAACATCGTGTCGTGGATCGAGTACGACCGGGGGAGCCACTGGTCGGCCTACGACGCGCCGGACCTCCTGCTCGAGGACATCCGAGGTTTCTTCCGTCTGCTCAGGGACTAGTCGGGCAGCCGCACGCGCGCCGCTTCGCCAAGCACGACCAGCGCGCCGGTCACTTTCAGCAGGAACACCCCGGGCATCATCAGATGAGGTGCCTGACGGATGTACCGCTGCGCCTCCGCCAGCAACACACCCCATGAGACGTCGGGTAGCTGGAGGCCGGCTCCGAGGAAGCTGAGCAACGCCTCGGCGCCGATGGTGAAGGCGATCGTCGTGGGGATCACCGAGATGACCGAGCCGAGGGCACCGGGCAGGACATGGCGAACCAGCAGACGTGGGGGCGACGCCCCGAGCGCTCGCGCTGCGTCGACATGGGCCAGGTCGGACTCGCGGGATGTAGATGCCCGGAGCACGCGGGTGTAGATGGGCCAGGCGGCTACCGCCATCACGATCGCCACCAGAAGCACTCCACGATCGTCGAGGCCGCTCAGGATCACCAGACCGATCAGGATGATCGGGAGCGCGGTGACCAGATCCACCAGCCGTCCCACCAGTCCGTCGAACCAGCCCCCGGCGAAACCGGCGGTGGTGCCAAACGGGATGGCGAAGGCCAGGGCCAAGGCCGTGGCGAGGATCCCGACCAGCAGCGAGTTACGCGTGCCCGCCAGCGTCAGAACCAGCAGATCGCAGCCCTGGATGTCGAACCCGAAGATGTGCGTCGGCGATGGTGGGGCGAGGGATTGCGCCAGGGAGCATCCACTGGGTGCCAGGCCTGCGGGCGCCTCCGCGACGAAGGCAATGATCAACGCGGCGGCGAGGACCCCCAGAGCACCCACGGTCACCCACCTCGCCCGAGCCGCGCCCAGCGTCTTCTGTCTCAATGACGCTGCCCTTCGCCTTCGAGCCTGAGACGTGGGTCGAGGGCGGCTGCAGCGATGTCGGCGACCATGCCGCCGAGGATCGCCAACACTGATATCACCAGCACCCCGCCGACGACCACGGCCCGATCACGGCGTGCCACGCTGTCGAGGATCAGATTGCCTACACCAGGCACGTCATAGATCGCCTCGACGATTACGACCCCGGTCAACAGATATCCCAGACTGGCCCCGAGGTAGGCGATCACCGGGCCGGCCGAGGCCTTGGCGGCGTGAACCGCCACGATCCGGAGATCCGGGACCCCGCTGGCCACCGCGTGCCTGGTGAAGCTCGACCTGAGGGTGTCGAGGAGCTCGCTTCGAAAGAGAAGGACGACCGGTCCGACCAGCATCACGATCAGGGCGATCATGGGCAGCACGTAGGACTCCGGTGTGCCGTCGAAGGCGAAGGGGAACCAACCCAGACCCTGATAGCCGATGCTGAAGTAGGAGCGGAGCGCCCACGCCGTGAAGATGACGGGTGCGGCGGTGGCCGCCACCGCCAACCACCAGGTGATGGCCGAGACCAACCTGCTTCGTCGGAGCATCGACACCACCGCGATGCCATAGGCCGTGACCAACTGCAGGATGAGACCGATTCCGATCAGGAGCGCGGTCGTGGGCAAGGTGGGCCTGATGACCGATGTCACCGGCTGTGGGTTGAAGCTGATCGTCACTCCCAGATTCCCCTGCAACAGCTGGCCCAGATACGAGAGGTACTGGATCGGGTACGGCTGGTCGAGGCCATATCGAGCACGCAGCTCCGCCAGCTCCGCCGGAGAGGGGGGCACGAATCCGAACAAGGCCCGGACTGGATCACCTGGGATCAGGCTGATGCCGGCATGGACCACGAGGGTCAATGCCAGAAGGGTGACCAGCGCCTGAAGGATGCGCCGACGCGCAAACGATCCCAGCGTCACTAGATCGGCTGGGGAGAGGGGCGGGCGGGGTGGCGGTGGACGAAATCTGACATGTGACCGCTGTTGAAATCGTACTGCCGCGCCGGATGAAACTTCGATCTGCTCTGGCAGTCCGCCGGCGATCGGCTGGGTAGGGTTCCGTCAGTGCTCTCTGGCGTAAGGCCCGCGAATCGGCGTTTTGCAGGGCTATTAGTCGCGACAGGTGTCGTGGCGGCTCTTGTGGCTATCGCCCCACCGGCGAGGGGGGCCCCGAACGAGCCCACCGTTCCGGCCAGCAACCCCGACCTCGATGCTGCCTGCGGGCTCGATGTGCTGATGATCCTCGACGAGTCGGGATCGATCGCCAGCACCGCAGGAGCGACAGCCGCGGTCAAATCGGCCTACACCGCTTTCGTATCAGCCCTGGCCAACACCGGCTCGCGCGTCGGGGTCGTCGAATTCTCCAAGGTGGCGAGCCTGCCGATCAACCAGTACGTCACTGTGACCAACGCCACCCTTGCCAGCACATTCCTTCCGTATATCAACAACAACTACAACCCGGCCGGCAACACCAACTGGGAGGATGCGCTGCGGGCCGCCCGCTATTTCATGGAGAGG
>JALDXM010000188.1:0-5094 GCA_032155085.1 Actinomycetota bacterium
CGCCCGGTTCCTGGGTGGGCTTCCCACCGGATGCCTATCCCAGGGCTCTACCAGACCGGCGCTACCACCCATCCCGGCGGCTCGATCACCGGTGGGCCCGGCCGCAATGCCGCCATCGTCATCCTCGATGACCTTGGCATGAGTCTCGACAGCATGGTTGCCAAAGCAGGAGACAGGACATGACCACCACGACCCAACCCGACCTGGGCTTCGCCCCCAATGAAGACCCGTTCATCGTCGCCCACGGTGGCTTCTACCGGCGCTGGCTGTCGATGATCGACGACATCGAGGAGCTGAAGGAGGCGGTGTCCAGGCTGGAAGGGACCACCGAGGACAAATGGGTCCCCGTTTGGGAGGAGATGGGTCGTCGTCATGAGGACGAGGGCGACCGGCTGGAGGCGGAGGGGGACTTTGATGCGGCCCGAAAGGCCTACCTCAATGCCAAATCGTATTACGCCATAGGACGCTTCCCCGGTGAGATCAGCGAGGTCAAGACGAAGATCAGCCAGGACTGTGCCCGCGCCTATCTGAAGGCGTGTGCCCATCTCGACCCGCCGATGGAGGTGGTCGACTTCGAGCACGAGGGGCTGACCGTGCGTGCCCATTTCCGCTCACCCGTGTCCGAGACCCCCGTCCCTGCCGTTCTCATCATGTGCGGCGCGGACGTCTTCAAGGAAGACCGGGGCTTCGCTCAGGACCTGTGCATGGAGAACGGCCTCGCCTCGCTGGTGATGGACGGCCCCGACACCGGGGAGAACCCGTTCCCGTGGGCGCCGGAGTCAGTGTCGGCGTGGGAGGCGGCGGTCGACTATCTCGCGTCGCGTTCCGAGGTCGACGGTGACCGGATCGGCGCGTTCGGGATTAGCCGGGGCGGCTACTCGGTGATGCAGCTGGCAGGCACCGCACCTGAGAAGCTGAAGGCGGTAGTGGCCAATGCCGGCCATCCGTTCGGATACGTGATGGGCGACGAGGAGCTCGAGGAGTTCGTCCGGGTGCGCAACGAGCGGGCCACCTGGAGGTTCGGCGGCGTAGACGACCCACCTTCCTTTCCCTCGACGTCTGTGGAGAAGGAGAAGGAGGACTTCAAGCGCTGGGCTCTTTCCGAACAGGGGATCCTCGACAACATCACGATGCCGGTCTTCATGATCAACGGGAAGCTCGACCACCTGGCCCCCATCGGCAACATCTACTTCATGCTGGAGACCGGGCCGGCCACCGGGAAAGAGGCACGGGTCTACGCCGACGCCGGCCACTGCGCCTTCAAGTACCAGTCACACTGGGCCCCGGCCACCTTCGCGTGGCTGGCCGAGAAGCTGGGGAAGTAGAGCCGGCCTAGCGACCCATTCCCTGCAGGATGCGGGCGAAGTTGCCGCCAAGGATCTTCGCGCGCTCTTGCTCGGTCAGGCCCGGGATCGAGTCGACCGTTTTCACGGGTTCGGGGTCTCCCATCTCGAAGGGGTAATCGCTCCCCATCATCACCCGATCGGGCCCGACCTGGTCGACGAGGAAGCCCAGCGCCTTGGGGTTGTGGAGAACCGTGTCGTAGTAGAGACGCAGGGCCAGTTCCGACGGCGGGGTAGAGATGTTCTCCCTCGTTCGTTGGGAGGCGGCAATGAAGCCCCGGTCCATCCGCCCGATCTGGAAAGGGACGAAGCCGCCACCATGGCACATGCAGATCTTCACCTCGGGAAATCGCTCCAGGACGCCTCCAAAGAGCAGACCGGCCATGGCGATAGTGCTCTCGGCGGGTCGACCCACCATGTTGTCAAGGAAGTAGCGAGCCAGGTCGACCCCGGGCAGTGGGTTGCAGGGATGGAGCAGGACGAAGCACCCCAGTTGCTCGGCCGTCTCCCAGAAAGGGTCGAGACCGGCGCGGTCGAGATCGGCTTCAGCGATGGTTGTGGCGATTTCGACCCCGACCATCCCCAACTCCTCGACCGCGAACCGAAGCTCCTCCGCCGCCTGTTCCGGACTCTGCAAGGGCACCGTGCCCAGAGCGAGGAACCGGTCGGGATGGGCGGCGGCGTGGTCGGCGAGGATCTGGTTGACCCGCCGGGAGTAGGGGCCGCCACGCTCAGGGTCGAGGGCGTAGGCGGTGAGGTCGACCCAGCTCGAGATGACCTGGACATCGACTCCGCAGGCGTCCATCGCCGCAAGCCGGGCGTCGGTGTCGCCGAGGATCGATCGAAATGGGGCGAGACGGGCCCGTCCGGCGATGATCGCCGATTCGCCCTTCTCGTCGGATACCACCTCGATCCCGTACTCCGGCCCATCCTGGCGCAGCATGTCGACGAGCTCTTCGGGGATGCAATGGGCGTGGACGTCGTAGTTGGTCAAGGGTCTCCTCTCATGAGCTCCAGACGGAGGCGGTCATCCGGTTGGACAGGTCTACGTCGGGTTGGAGGATGTACACACCCCCGTTCACCCGGTCGGTGACATAGACGGTGTGGTCCTGCGCCACGAAGACATCGTTGATCTGGGCTGCCTTCTGACCCGGAGGGCATTCGGGGATCCAATGGGCGATCTCGGCGGCCTGCTCCGGGTTCGAGATGTCGTACACCCGGAGCCCGGCGTTGAAGTAGGTGACGAAGATGGTCTCCTGGCTCCGATAGCTCCCCGGTCGATTCTCGTGGAGGCAGTGGGCGCCGAAGCGAAGGCCTCGCTCGCAGAAGTCACCCTCCGGCACCGGGCAGATCGACTTGACGACGGGTGCGATCTCATCGGAGACGTCTACGACACGCACCATGTGGGGCGGCCCGACGCAGTCTTCGGTGATGGCTTCGTCGGTGACGATCACCAGGTCGCGATCGGGCAAGGGGAGACACGTATGAGTGTGACCCCCTTCCTCCCAGTCGAGATGGGAGACACGTGTCGGCAAAGCCGGGTCCGAGATATCGAGGATGACCATGCCGCTGTCCCACATGCCCAGATAGGCACGGTCACCCCAGACCATGGCGTGGTGGGCGATGCGGTCCTCGGTCTCCGGCCAGTCGGGGACCTCACCTCCGGCTTCCCACATGCCGGGCCACCACCACCGACCGACCTCGGTTGGCGCGGTCGGGTCGGACACGTCGACGATCATCCAGATCCGGCCCGTGTATCCCGCCGGGGTCACCGAGACGTATGCGTAGTCGCCCCCCTCGTAGACGATGCGATGGATCCCCCGCCCCCCGGTGTCGAAGAACCCGATCCGACGTGGCTCGAATGGGTCGGCCAGGTCGTAGAGGGCCATCCCGACCGGAGCCGGGCCTTCAGACCGAAAAAGCTCGTGGTTCACCACCAGCATCCCATCGGCTACCTGCACCTTGTGGGTGTGCGAGCCGGGGGGCGCCGGCCATTGGCGGACCAACGCGGGCTGTGAGGCGTCGGAGATGTCCAGGATCGAGGTGCCCATCCCGCTGGGCCCGAAGTGGCCGACGTACAAGGCGTCACCGTTGGGCATGACCTGCATCCCGTCGCCGTAGCCACCCAGATCGGAATGTCCGATCAGCCGGAACCCCGAACTGTCCTCAGCGTGCATCGTCCGCTGTGCGATCGTCTGACGTGAAGCTGGGCATCTCGTCCGGCCGCACCCCGAGGGCGAACGCATCGTCGTGGGCATGACAGGCGACCCCGTGCTCGTAGGTGTGCCGAAGAAAACGCGGGTCCAATCGCCGGCACACGTCGGCTGCATACCGACACCGCGTGTTGAAACGACACGAGGGCGTCGGCTCGATGAGCTCGGGGACCGACCCCTCGATGGCTGCCAGCTCGCCACGCCGGTGGGCCGCCGATGGGACCGCGCTCATCAGGCCACGGGTGTAGGGGTGCAACGGGTCGCTGAACACCTCCTCGGTGAGGCCGATCTCCACGATCCGGCCGGCATACATCACCGCGACTCTGTCACAGATCTCACGGACGAGGGCCAGATCGTGGCTGATGTACAGGACCGAGGTGTCGTGCCGTTGGAGCAACTCGGCGAAAAGCTCCAGGATCCTCGCCTGGACCGTGACGTCGAGCGCCGTCGTCGGCTCATCCGCGATCAGCAGATCGGGATCGCAGGCCAGGGCCTGGGCGATGAGCACCCGCTGTTTCATGCCGGCAGAGAGCTCGTGGGGAAAGCGGCCCATGATCTTGCGTGGATTTGGGATCTGGGTCTCAGCAAGGGCCGCTGCCACCCGATCGTCCACGGTTCGCTGCACTGTGTTCGCCTGCGACCGGAGCGGAGGCAGCTTGAGCAAAGCCTTCTCCACTCGGCTCGCCTCCTGATGGGCGGCGCGGCGAATGACCGCCGGTGCGTCGGGCCCGAGCTGTTCGAGCAGGTCCTCGCTGCGGTGCTGATAGAAGACCTCGGCCAGCTGGTCGCCAATCGAGAGCGCCGGGTTCAACGCTTTGCCCGGGTCCTGGAAGATCATCGCTATCCGGTTACCCCTGATCCCGAGCATCTCATCCTCGGGGAGGGTCAGCAGATTGACCGGGCCTCCGCCGGCGGCCCTTGTCTCACTCGACCAGAAGTCGATCCGTCCCCCTGCATAGACCCCCGGGGGTGTGGCGATGAGGCGCATGAAGGCACGGGCCGTGACGCTCTTGCCACAGCCGGTTTCGCCGACCAGGCCCAGTGTCTCGCCGTCCCGGATGTCGAAGGACACCTCGTCGACGGCATGCAGCATCCCCGCCTTGGTCTGAAACTTGATGCTCAGGTCCTGGACCGAGGCGACAACCAAGGGCGTCGCGGTCACCTGGATTCGGTTCGGTTGACGGGCATGATCTGGTCCAATGATCCGGCTTGCACCACAATCGATTGTGGTCGTCGACAGTAGTCAAATACGATCCGCCTCCGGCAACAGGCTCGCGAAGGGAACAGACATGGCCCGTTTCGGCATCAAGACACCGACCCACCACACCACCTGGGAGGCCATGCTCGACGTGTGGAAGGCTGCCGACGAGATCGACGTCTTCGAATCGGCCTGGAACTTCGACCATTTCTATCCGCTTCGGGGCGACACCACCGGACCCTGTCTCGAGGCGTGGGTCACCCTTTCGGCTCTAGCGCAGGCCACAAGCAGGATCCGGGTCGGCACGATGGTGTGCGGGATGCATTTCCGTCATCCCGCT
>JALDXM010000189.1:0-5079 GCA_032155085.1 Actinomycetota bacterium
CTCGCCGCAGCTCCCCGGCTGCGACTGCGCGCTTCTCCTTGTCAGATGACGCCGAGGACTCGGAGACACGCGCACGCTAGTTGCGCGACAGACCACTAGTGGCGGCCCTGCATAGCCTCGCCAGTCGATGGCCTTCGGGGAGACACATCAAGTAGTGGTAGTGGGCGCCGGTGTCGCCGGCATGGTCGCGGCGCGACGTCTCTCCGATCACGGCCTCGATGTCGTCGTGCTCGAAGCCCGGGACCGGGTAGGCGGCCGTCTCTGGTCACATCGGCTTCCCAACGGCGAGGTCGTGGAGCTCGGCGGTGAGTGGATCTCCACCGGACAGGCGGCGGTGATGAGCCTGGCGGTAGAGCTGGGCGTCGGCCTGGTCGACACCGGGATGGATTTCATCTCCCGCGACCCGGTCGGCGGCCCATCGATCGCAGACGACGAGCATGCCCGTCTCGCCGCGGTACTGGCAGGACGCATGCGCGAGATCGGCAGCGCAGGGCTGGCCTCGATGACAGCTGCCGACCTCGTCGATGGACTGGGTGAGTCCGGACCTGCGATGACTGTCCTGCGGTCCCGGCTCCAGGGCACGGCGGGAGCGCCACTGGAGTGGATGGCTGCGGCTGAGATCGGCGAGGAGTTCGGGATCGGAGACGAGGGAAGCTACGTCAGGATCGAGGGGGGCAACGACCGGCTGGCCATCGGGCTCGGGCATGGGATAGACGTCCGATTCCAACGGTATGTCACCGGCATTCGGCAGAGGGAGGACGTGGCACATGTGCTTGCGGGTGAGGAGGAGTACGTGGCCCAGGCAGTGGTGGTAGCGGTACCGCTTGGTGTTCTCCGAGTTCTCGAATTCGAGCCGGCATTGCCGCCGGAGGTCGTCTCGACCATCGGTAGCTTGCGAATGGGTCAGGGCGCCAAGGTGGCGATCGCCACCGAAGAACCACCTCCACTGTTCAGGAGACAGGACATGGACGTGCCGGCCTGGTACTGGACCGGATTCGGGCCGGACGGCACTGTCAGGACAGCCATCACAGGCTTCGCCGGATCTGAGACAGGAGTGTCGACGTTGCTCGATGACCCGATTGAGCGTCTGAGTCGAGCGGCGCCCGATTGCGTCATGGTGGGTGAGCCAGTGATCGCCGACTGGACCTCGGATCCGTTCGCCGGCGGCTGTTACTCGGTCATCGGCCCCGGCCAGAGGGCAGGGCTGGACGTCCTGGCCAAACCCTGGGGACGGATATTTCTCGCCGGCGAACACGTCAACGGAAGTGGCACTATCGATGGTGCGATCCTCAGTGGTGAGGAGGCGGCGCGAGCCGTGGTCACCGCAATGGTTTCTTGAACGACGGTTCAGCCCAGTGGTACCGTCAGGGCAGGCTCAGGCCCGGAGGAGGCCGGTGTGAAGCAGCTCTACATCGACGGTGAGTGGGTCGACCCGCGCTCGGAGAACCAATTCGAGACGCTGAACCCCGCGACCGGGGAGGTCATCGAGGAGATCGCAGCTGCCGGACGCGACGATGCCGAAGCAGCGGTGCTGGCCGCTCGCCGAGCATTTGACGATGGAACCTGGGGCGCGCAGTCTGCTCCCCGTTCTCGGGCGGCACTCATGTTCCGGGTCGCCGACCTGATCCGACGCGATCGGGACCATCTCGCCGAGCTCGAGACCCTTGATAACGGGAAGCCACTCGGTGATGCGTACTGGGACGTCGACGAGGCCGCCTACATGTTCGAGTACTACGCCGGCTGGGCGACCAAGGTGATGGGATCGATCCCACCGGTGGGGACGGACGCGATGAGCCTGGTGATCAAGGAGCCCGTGGGCGTGGCCGCCCTGATCACGCCGTGGAACTACCCGATCCTCATGGCGAGCCAGAAGATTGCCCCGGCGCTGGCCGCCGGCTGAACGACGATCCTGAAGCCGGCAGAGCAGACGCCGCTGACCGCGATCGAGTTGGCCCGGATTCTCGACGAGGCCGGGACACCACCCGGGGTGTTCAACCTGCTCACAGGTTTTGGCCCCGAGGCAGGTGCCCCCCTCGTGGAGCATCCGGCGGTCGACAAAGTGTCGTTCACGGGATCGGTCGAGGTAGGCAAGGTCATCTCCCGAACCGCGGCTGATACCTTGAAGCGGGTCACGCTCGAGCTCGGGGGCAAATCGCCGAACCTGATCTTCGCCGACGCCGACTTCGACTCGGCGATCGATGGCACGTGTGCCGGGATCTTCGCCAACAGCGGGGAGATCTGCTCGGCGGGGAGCCGGGTGCTGGTGGACAAGGCGATCTACGACGACGCGGTGTCGTCGATGATCGAGGAGGCCAAGGCCATCAAGGTCGGCAGCGGGCTCGACCCGGACACAACGATGGGTCCCCTCATCTCCTCCGAGCACAAGGAAACCGTCCTGTCGTATGTCGGATCGGGTCGTGAGTCTGCGGCGGTGGCATATGAGGGCCCGCTTCCCGTCGATCCGGGGCTTGCCGGCGGGTTCTTCGTCCCGCCAACCATCTTCACCGAGGTTGACAACACGACCCGGATAGCTCGGGAGGAGATCTTCGGGCCGGTCATGGCAGTGATCCCCTTCAGTGACGAGGACGAAGCGATCCGCATTGCCAACGACACCACCTACGGGCTCGCTGCTGCGGTGTGGACCTCGGACGTGAAGCGGGCCATGAAGGTGGCCCGCGGGATCAAGGCCGGTGTCGTCTGGGTCAACGACAGCCAGCCGGCGCCTACCGAGTCGATCTGGGGCGGGTACAAGACCTCGGGTGTGGGGCGCGAGCTGGGCCCATGGGGCATCGAGTCCTATCTGGAAGAGAAACAGATCTACCTCAAACTGGGATGACCACCTTCCTCACCACCGCGGAACTGGCGCTACAGGAGCGGGCCCGTGCCTTTGTCGATGAGCTCATCCCCTGGGAGGTCGAGGCGGAGATGAATCGGGGTGAGATCCCCGACCATGTCCTCAAGGAGCAGCAGGAGAAGGCCAGGGAGCTCGCCCTCACCGCCATCAACATGTCCGAGAGGCTGGGCGGGCCGGGGTACAGCATGCTGGCCCAGACGCTGATCCAGGAGCAGACCGGTCGGGTGACCAACGCCCTGGGCTGGGTTGTGTCGACAGGGCCATCCTGGATCGAGGAGGTGGCCACCGACCATCAGATCCAGACCTGGATCCGGCCCACCGTCGATGGTGATATCCACGAGTGCTACGCCATCACCGAGGAGGGAGCCGGGTCCGATGTAGATGGCATCGAGGCCACGGCCCGTCGCGATGGTGACGAGTACGTGCTCAACGGTGTGAAATGGCATGTCACCTCGGCCAACCTCGCCTCATACGTCTTCTTCCAGGCCAAGCTGACCGAGGGCCCCAACACGGGTCAACACGCCCTCTTCTTCGTCGACATGGACACGCCGGGAGTGGAGTGTCTCCGCGTGCCCGAGTACTCACACACCTACAGCCATCATCACTGGGAGATGAAGTTCACGGACGTTCGGGTGCCGGTGGAGAACCTGGTGGGGAGCGAGGGCGACGGGATGAGCTTTTCCCACGCCTGGTTTCGCTATGAGCGTCTCATGATCGCCGCGCGAAGCTGTGGGGCAGCCGAGCGTCTCATCGAAGAGGCCACGGCCTTCGCCGAGCAGCGGCAGGCCTACGGGTCGAGCATCGCCGACTTCCAGGCCATTCAGTTCATGCTGGCCGATTCGTTGACCGAGCTGTGGGCGGCCCGACTCATGACCTATGAGACGGCGCGGGCCATCGACGAAGGAGTGGACGTCAAGGTGCAGCACGCCCAGTGCTCGATGGCGAAGCTCTACGCCTCGGAGATGGCCAACCGGGTGGCCGATCGGGCGGTGCAGATCTTCGGGGGGCGTGGCTTCATGCGGGAGAACGTGGCTGAGCGCTTCTACCGGGAGCTCAGAGTCGACCGCATCTGGGAGGGCACCTCCGAGATCCAGCGTCTGATCATCGCCACCCAGCTCAGAAAGCGGGGAGTAGGGCCCCTGGCCGGTTAGTGGCCCACTAGCCCCGTCAGCCTCCTGCTTCGTAGGACCGCTTGACCAGGTCTTCCAGGACCTCGGTGTCGATGTCCTCGAGTCGCTTGACGTAGATGCAGGCCTTGCCGGTGGTGAACTTGCCGAGCTTGGCCAACAACGGGTCCTCTTCTTTGATGTAATCGGTGACGTAGAGGGTCAGGTTCTGCTTGCGGGGTGAGAAGCCCACCCGGAACCAATCGCCCTCCCGGCCCGACTCGTATTTGTAGTGGAGGTCGCCGAAGCCGACGATGCTGGGGCCCCAGAGCGCCGGCTTCTCGCCGGTGACCCTCTCCATCAACGCCACCAGTGCCTTCGAGTCCTCCCGCTTGCGCTCGTCCTCGATGCCATCGAGAAAGGCGTCGACGCTGCCCTCGCCCCTCTGTGTCTTCAACTCGGCCATCACCCCAACCTATCAACCCGTTCGGAGATGGTCGGTGATCAGGTGACAGTTTCCTTGAGCTCCCGCGTGGGTGGGGTGGGCACGACGAGGCCGTCGCCGAGGTAGGCGTGGGCCATGACGGTGAGAAATTGATAGACGGTGCCTTCCCAGCCGGATAGCGGGCCGGGGCGGTAGCCGCGGTTCTTGATGCCCCGCATGACCGACTCACATGCCGCCCAGTCCTCCCGGTTGGTGATGTCCCAGAAGTCGACCGCATACGCCGGGTCGAACCCTTCGATCTCGAACGCCTCGGGCGGGAACAGCCAGGAGCACTCGATGTGGGTCTGATCAACCCCGATCGGGGTGAGCCGATGGGTCATCACATAGTCGGGATGCATGGACAACAGAAGATTCGGCATGACCGTCAGGTACCAGACCTGACGGAGTGGCGGGCCCTCGAGATTCCTGAAATTGATCCCCTTCGATGATCCGTCGAGGGACATGGTCACAGCGTGATCCTTCAGGTCCATCGTTCCCCCGCACCACATGCCGGTGGGCAAGTGGTCGTAGCCGCTGTCGGTGGGGGTCACTTCACAGAGCTCGGGGTGGATCGAAGAACAGTGGTAACACTCGTTGTAGTTCTCGATGATGATCTTCCAGTTGGCATCGACGAC
>JALDXM010000190.1:0-5055 GCA_032155085.1 Actinomycetota bacterium
CCCCAGACCCCCGCTCGCTGGTCGTGACAGGTGCGGAGACGTCCGGGCGATCATCTGACTCCGATTCGGGCGACGCGAATCGCGAACAAGGCTTCAACGGATGACGGCCCCCGACATCGAGCAGGTTTCGATAACCATCGACGGCGCCGCCCATCAGGTCCCCGCCGGCTCGTTGCTGATCAAAGCCGCCCAGGACAACGGCACCTACATCCCCAGGTTCTGCTGGCACGAGCGGATGAACCCGGTGGGCATGTGCCGGATGTGCCTCGTCGAGGTTCAGGGACCGCGGGGGCCGATGCTGGTCACAGCCTGCACCAACAACGTTGCCGATGGGATGGTGGTCGACACACGCAGTGCCACGGTGAAGAAGGCTCAGGAAGGTGTGCTCGAGTTCCTGCTCGCCAACCATCCGCTCGACTGCCCGGTGTGCGACAAGGGCGGCGAGTGCCCGCTCCAGGACCAGGCCTTCTCCCACGGCCCCGGGGAGAGCCGGTTCGTCGAGATCAAGCGGAACTATGCCAAGCCGATCCCGATCTCGGACCTCGTCCTGCTCGACAGGGAGCGATGCATCCTTTGCGCCCGATGCACCCGATTCTCTGACGAGATCAGCGGTGATCCGCTCATCGAGTTCAAATCGAGAGCGAACGTGACCGAGGTGAACACCTTTCCCGATCTGCCGTTCTCTTCCTACTTCTCCGGCAACACGATCCAGATCTGCCCGGTGGGCGCCCTCACCTCCACCCAGTACCGCTTTCGGGCACGGCCCTGGGACCTACAGATGGTCGAGAGCTCAGGGATGCACGACACGGCCCATCCCCGGCTCTCGGTACAGGTCAGCCAGAACGAGATCCTCCGTTTGGTCGGGGTCGACAACGACGCCACCAACCATGGCTGGCTGTCGGACAAGGACCGCTTCGGATTCCAGTACCTGACATCTGGAGACCGTCTCACCAAGCCTCTGGTTCGCAAAGGCGGTGAGCTGGTGGAGACCACGTGGTCCGATGCCCTCGACCGGGTGGCTGAGCGGATCGGCCTGATCCGTGACGAAGACGGCGGCGATGCGTTCGCCGTCATCGGAGGCGCTCATGGAACGAACGAGGATGCCTATGCCCTTTCCAAGTTCGCCAGAGTCGTCCTGGAGACCAACAACGTCGACGCACGCCTCGACGACGCCCTCTCTTCCCATTTCCTGGCCGCCACAGTCGACCGGGCACTCATCGCCGACCTCGACACGGCCGACACCATCCTGATCTGGGGCCCGGATCTGAAAGAGGAGCATCCCACTCTCTATCTCCGGGTGCGCCGCGCCGCCCAGGAGCTCGGAGTCCGCCTGGTGATCGTCCATCCTCGGGCGACCGGTCTCGACGATCGTGCCGGGCTCAAGATGACCTACCGCCCTGGCGGAGGGTTCGCCCTTCTCGATGAGATCGACGAGGGCAAACATCCCGAGATCCGCCAGGCGCTGAGTGCGGAGCGGGTGGTGGCCATAGTCGGCCAGGCTTCTTTCGCCGACGGTCCTCAATTGGCCGAATCCGTTGCCGCCTATGTGCGTAACAAGGCCGGCACGGTGCGGATCCTCCCCCTGGCCCGCCGGGGCAACATCTTCGGGGCGCTCGACATGGGACTGGCCCCGGACCTGCTACCCGGCCGGGTGGCAGGCGATGACGCGGGTCGGGCCGCCCTTGCTGAGACGTGGGCTGGGGTACCTGCGACACGGGGGAAAGACACGCGGGCCATGCTGGAAGGCCTGGACTCGGGCGATGTCCGGTTCCTGCTCATGGTGGGGGCCGACCCGGTGCGTGACGTGCCCGACCCCCGACAAGCCGTGCTTGCCATGGAGTCAGCCGAATACGTCGTCTCTATCGACCTGTTCCTCAACGACTCGAACAGGGAGGCGGACGTAGTGCTCCCGGCGTCCGGGTTCTCCGAGAAGGAGGGCACCGTCACCAACCTCGAGGGACGGGTGCAGAAGGTCAACGTGATCGCTCCGGGCTCCGGCCAGGCTCGGCCCGATTGGGCCATCCTCGACGACCTTGCCGAACGGGCGGGTCGGCCTCTCGGGCTTGCCACCGCCGAGTCGATCGCCAAGGAGATCTCCGAGGTGGCGCCGGCCTATGCCGGAGTCACCTGGGACCACCTCGACTGGGAGGCCAGGGACGGCGCAGTCGTCCCGATCACAGGAACCCAATCCCTCAGGCACATACCGGTCGCCCTCAAGGGTGACACCGCCCCCTCGGCGCCGCTCCTGCTCCATGTCGGCCGGACTCTGTATGACGACGGGGTGATGGTGAGGCAGAGCCCCATGCTGCATCAACTCGCCTCGGGGCCCGTCGCACACCTGCACCCGGAGGACGCCAAGAGGGCCGGGGCTCAGGATGGCCATCCGGTCAAAGTGGTGACCAGTCACGGCGAAGGTGAGTTTTCAGCGGTCATCGACGAGGGAACACCCGAAGGCGTCGTCTACGTCCCGTTCAACCAACCCGGAGCGGCTTCGCTGGGCACGGATCCAGTGGTCCGGGTGACGGCGGTGGGCCGATGAGCTGGCCCGAGTTCTGGATCGTCGTTGGGAGGGTGCTTGCCACCTTTGTCCTACTGCTCCTGGTGACACTGATCAATGTCTGGGCGGAGCGGAAGATCCTCGCCGACATGCAGAACCGGCTGGGCCCGATGCGGGCCGGGCCCTGGGGAGTCCTTCAGACCCTCGCCGACGGCCTGAAGCTGTTCTTCAAGGAGGCGGTGACACCACGCAAGGTCGAGATCGGCATGTATCTGCTTGCGCCGTTCCTGGCCGTGGTCCCTGCCTTCCTCATCTTCATGGTCGTCCCGTGGGGCCGGCCCTTCACGATCGGTGGGTACGAGGTGGCGTTGCAGGGTGCCGACCTCAACATCGGGCTCCTCTTCATCCTCGCCATGTCCTCGCTGGCGGTGTACTCGGTGGTCCTGGCCGGTTGGTCTTCAGGATCGAAGTACCCGCTGCTGGGAGGGGTGCGGGCCACTGCCCAGGCCATCTCCTATGAGGCTGCGATGGGTCTGGCCATGGTCGCGGTGGTGATGTTCTCGGCCACCCAGGGCGATGGCGGGACGTTGTCACTGTCAGAGATCGTGGCCCGCCAGGCGGGCACCTGGGGAGACGCCATCCCCGCCCTGGAGCCGGTTCTCCAGTTCGTGCCCCGGTGGAACGTGTTCCCCCAGATCGTGGCCTTCATCATCTTTTTCATCGCCATCGTCGCCGAGACCAATCGGGCGCCCTTCGACCTGGTCGAAGCGGAGCAGGAGATCGTTGGCTTCCACACCGAGTACTCGGGCATGCGCTTCGCCATGTTCTTCCTGGCCGAGTACATCAACATCTTCTCGATGTCGGCCATCGCCGCCACGCTGTTCCTCGGCGGCTGGAACGGCCCAACCTTTGACGGGTCGGTGCCAGCCATCATCTCGGGAATCCTCCCCACCGTTTGGTTCCTGGCGAAGACCTATCTCCTCGTCTTCCTCTTCATCTGGGTGCGGGCCACGCTGCCCCGTCTCCGCTATGACCAGCTGATGCAGCTCGGCTGGAAGCGGCTGATCCCGGGTGCCCTCGCCTGGCTCGTCCTCTCCACTGCCGTCATATCGTTCCGCCAGTTCGGCCCACCCTGGAGTCTGTGATGGGTCTGCTGTCCGAGCTGATCAAGGGCCTCCGGGTCACGGGCGGGACGATGCTCCGCACCATCACCGGTGAGGAGCTGGTGACCACCGAGTACCCCAAGGAGATGCGGCAGAAGCCGCAGCGCTTCCACGGGCGGCACGTCCTCAACCGCTACCCGGACGGGATGGAGAAATGCATCGGGTGCCAGCTATGCGCAGGGGCCTGCCCCGCCCAGTGCATCTACGTGCGAGGGAAGGACAACGATCCGGAGAACCCGACCTCGCCCGGTGAGCGGTTCGGCTACGTCTATGAGATCAACATGCTTCGCTGCATCTTCTGCGGCCTGTGTGTAGAGGCCTGCCCCACCGAGGCGATCACCATGACCTCTCTCTTCGAGTTCTCCACGACGAACCGCGAGGACGCCATCTACACCAAGGAGACCCTGCTCATGGACCGGCACGGCACGGTGCCGCACATGTTCCCCGACGACGAACTGGCCGACCTCGACGAGCTCGACACCGCCGACGGGTGGGTTCGCGCCACAGCTCCGTCGGGTGTGGCCGCCTATGAAGGTGTGAAGATGTGGCAGGGGACGCCAGGACCTGGAGACTGGTCGCCCGAGCCGTCTCAGGAGGAGAGGGACCGGCTGACCAGGGACCGCGACACCGATGGTTGAGACGATTCTCTTCGTGCTGGCCGCCGTAGGCGCGCTTGCCGGCGCGGTGACGGTCGTCCTGGCACGTAATCCGATCTACTCGGCAGTCGGGTTGCTGGGAACTTTGTTCTCGGTGGCGGTCCTCTACGTGGTGCAGCTGGCCCATCTCGTGGCCGCGGTACAGGTGATCGTGTACGCCGGTGCAGTGATGACGCTGTTTCTCTTCG
Organism: Actinomycetota bacterium; assembly: GCA_032155085.1. GTDB lineage: Bacteria > Actinomycetota > Acidimicrobiia > Spongiisociales > ZC4RG35 > JARDZU01. Next base: position 4,505 of record JALDXM010000190.1, read on the forward strand.
TGATCATGCTGATCGGAGTCGACAAGGAGGAGAACCGAGAGGAGAACCTGCCCCGTCAGCGCATCTGGGTGGGCGCCCTGGCCGGGGTGATCATTCTGTTCGCAGCGGGTGTCGCCCTGTTCGGCGATTTCACCTGGGTGCCGGCTGCTACCGGTGCAGTAGATCAGGATGCGACCAACGGAACGGTGCAGGCCATCGCCGAACCGCTGTTCACCGATTGGGTGCTCGCCTTCGAGGCGACCGCCCTCCTTCTCACTATCGCCGCCGCTGGCGCGGTGGTCCTCGCCCAGTTCCGGAGAAAGAGGCACCTCTGATGGTCCCCGTCGGCTGGTACATGGCCCTTGCCGCTGCTCTCTTCCTGATCGGGGCGTTGGGCATGTTGCTCCGACGCAATGCCCTGGTCATGTTCATGTGCATCGAGCTGATGCTCAACGCGGTCAACCTCACCCTGATCTCAGCGGGGAGGGCGTTGAACGACCTCAGCGGCCAGGTAGCGGTCTTCTTCATCTTGGTCGTCGCCGCGGCCGAGGTCGTCGTGGGTCTCGCCATCA
>JALDXM010000191.1:0-5048 GCA_032155085.1 Actinomycetota bacterium
CTTCTTCGCCTCGTTGTGGAGCTGGATCAAGGGTCTGTTCGGCCAGGGAGACAAACAATGAGTCGCAAAGCTCTTCTAGCCCTTTTCGGTTTGGTGCTCATCGTCTCATGTGGCGGTGACGATGGTGGCGAGACGGTCACGGGTGAGGATGTGTCGGTCGAAATGTTCGACAACCGGTACCAGTACACGGAGATCAACATCCCGACAGGTGGGTCGGTGACCTTCGTGGGCGCCGGGCGCAACCCCCACAACGCGGTTGCCGCCGACGAGACGTGGTCGACAGAGGATGCGTTCGGCAGTCTGGAGCAACTCGAAGGAGACGAGGCGACGCTCACCTTCGATGAGCCGGGTGAGTACATCTTCTTCTGCACCTTCCACGGCAACGCGGATGGTGACGGCATGTCCGGGACCCTGATCGTGGGGCCACCCGGGGAATGAGACGGGGCTGGCTCCTGCTGATGGCGGGAACTGCCCTCACTCTCGGCGCCTGTGCCGGCCCTCCCGAAGGCGAGCCGTCGCCTGCCGCCGTTGGCGACCCGGCGACCGAATCACCCGCCGAGTGGACGGGGCTCACCCACTTCGTCCCGCAGGACTACCCGACCATCCAGGCGGCGGTCGACGCCGCCAGCCCAGGGGATCTGATCCTCATCGACAGGGGCACCTATCGCGAAGAGGTCCAGGTCACCACTCCCGGGCTCACACTGCGTGGCGTCGACCGCAACGAAGTCGTCATCGATGGAGAGTTCCAACGGCCCAACGGGGTGAGCGTTCTGTTCGCCGACGGCGTGGTCGTAGAGAACATGACCGCGATCAACAACACATCGAACGGCTTCTTCTGGAGCGGGGTGAGGGGCTACCGGGGGTCGTATCTGACTGCGGTGAACAACGCCGTTTACGGGATCTATGCCTTCGACTCGAGCGACGGCCTCTTCGACCACTCGTATGCCTCGGGCTCACCGGATGCCGGCTTCTACATCGGGCAATGCGACCCGTGTCAGGCCACGATCACCGACTCCATCTCCGAGTGGAACGGGCTCGGGTATTCGGGTACCAACGCCTCGAGCCTCAACATCGTGAATTCCGTGTGGCGGCACAATGTCGCCGGCATCGTGCCCAACACCCTCGACAGCGAGCTCCTCCCCCCGTTCCACAGCGTCAATATCGTGGGCAACCTGGTCCACGACAACGGCAACATCGAGGCGCCCGCCCTCTCTTTCGAGTGGGCCGCCCAGGGCAACGGGATCCTGCTCGCCGGTGGCGGGGATTCTTATGTCGCCAGGAATCGGGTCGTCAACCACCCGCAGAGCGGGATCGCCATCTTTCCGATACTCGATGCCAACTTCTATCTGTCTTACGGCCACCAGGTGGAGGACAATGTCGTGGAGGGGTCAGGTCTCGCCGATCTCACCCTTGGTGGTCCTTCCGATTCCGGGAACTGCTACCAGGGCAACGAGTTCACCTACACCCTTCCCCCCGGTCTCGAGGTCAAGCAGCCGTGCGAGGGGCTGCGCTTTCCGGCCTTGTTCGAGATTGGCTCCACCACAGCCCAGTTGGGCCGGCTATTCGAGAGCGGGCTCGGTCTGCAGCCCGAAGTGGACATCGCATCCCTGCCCCATCCCGGCCCGCAGCCGAATATGCCGGACGCAGAGTCCGCGCCGGTCACACCTGCGGTGAACGTTTTCGCCAACACCCGGCCCGATCTCGATGGCATAGCAGTGCCGGAGATGCCGTCGGATCTTCAAGTCACCCAGGAGAAAGGAATCAACATCATGGGCGTCAGCTTCGCCTCGGCAGCCGGGGTCTTTTTCGGCCTCTACGCCTATGTGTTGCCCCTTGTGCTCTACACGTCCTGGGTGGTCCTGGCGCTCTGGGACCTGGCCAAGCGCGATGACCTCAGCCGGGGAAAGACGATCGGTTGGATGGCGGCCATCTTGATCATCCCCTTCCTCGGGGTCATCGCCTATTACATCTTCGGCAAGAGCACCATCCCCGTCTGGCAGCGCTGGGTATTCATCGTGGGCGGCATGCTGGTCTATGTGCTGTTCCTCGGGCTCGGGATGGTGATCGGCGGCATCGTCTGATCCGATGACCGACGGCCTCTCCCGACGCGAGCTCCTGAAGAAGGCCGGCCTGGGCGGCGCGGTCTTCCTGGGCGGCTCCGTGCTGGGCCACACGGTCCAACATCAGGCCGAGGCCGCCGAGGCCGACTACTCGAACCCGGGCCAGGTCGGTCATTCCACGATGCACGAAGCGGGTGCGTCGCAGCTCTATGGCGACATCTACAGCCCGCCCAAAGACCTCGGCCCCGGAGCACTGGACCTACACACCTTCCCGCCTGAACCCGACGGGCTGGCCCCTGGATCGGTCCGTGAGATCGAGATGACCGTCGAGGAGCGTCTCATCGAAGTGGGAATCGGCGCCCTCGTCCAGGCCTGGACCTACAACGGGACGGTCCCGGCTCCGATCATCAGGGCCACCGAAGGGGACACGGTGCGTGTCCGTCTCCGCAACAACACCGGCAACCCACACAATCTCCATTTCCATGGCTCCCATCTCCCAGAGCACGACGGCTGGGAGCCGGTCCCGCCGGGTGGGGAGACGACATATGAGATCCTCGCCGGCCCGGCCGGGGTCCATCCCTATCACTGTCATACGGCGCCCCTCGCCGAGCACATCGCACGCGGGCTGTACGGGATGTTCATCGTGGACCCTCCCGGTGGTAGGCCTCCGGCCACCGAGGTCGCCCTGATCCTCTCCGGGTTCTCCAACGATGAGATCGGGCGCAACGGCATCGTCGCCTGGAACGGGGTGGCCGGGTTCTATCACCACCATCCGATCAAGGTCCCAGCGGGGTCACCGGTCCGGCTTTATCTGGTCAACATGCTCGAGCATGAGCCGATGGCCTCGTTCCATCTCCATGCCGAGACCTTCGAGGTCTACCCGGCGGGAATGGGGGAGAGCCCGGCGTCTCGCGAGGACACACTGATGCTGGGCATGGCGCAGCGGGCGGTCCTCGAGTTCACACTGCCCACCGTCGGGCGATACATGTTCCATCCCCACCAGCACTGGCTCGCCGAGCGGGGCGCGATGGGCTGGTTCGCCGCCATCTGACAGATTTGGGTCGATCGACCCGTGATGCCAGGCAGTTGGCCGGCCGAAACCTATGGTGAATCCAACCAGCGGGCCCGGTCCCAAGGTCCGGGCCAGGTAGAGAGGCCGCGTGTGATATTAACTATCCACTGCTCTATCTGGAGCATCTCTCCGAAGGAGACCTCGAGCTGCTGGCCCAGATCGCCGGGACCGACGCTGCGGCCATCAGACAGCGAATGCTGCAGCGCCCGGATGTGATCGACGACCTGCTTGCCTCCCGCCGTCTCTTCGACGTCATATTCGACTCCACCCGCGATCTGCTCGACCCGGGTGCATCGTCCTTTCTCGCCTTCGCCGCCATCGTCAATCGCTCCGCCAGTGATCTGAACGACGCCAGCTATGTCCCGGAATGGTCCGGCCCTGGCAAGCGTCTCCCGGTGTTCGATGTCGAGTGCCTGCGTGGGTTCCTGGCCGATGGCGCCCGTCGCTACTTCCTGGTCGAGTTCCTCAACTCGTTCACGACCGTTGCCAGCGGCACATTCGTGATCCAGACACGGGAAGGCATCAAGCACCGGCGATTCAGTGAGCTCGATCCGGTCGGCCTCGCCGAGATGGTGGAGCTCCTGCCCCCGGCCGAGCGCCCGGGTGGCTATCGGCGGCTTGGCGACGTGGCGCTGTTCCTCAGCGGCGTCCTCCCAGATCACACCGCCACTCACCCTTACACCCCGACTCAGCGCGAGTGGATCGCCCAGTCCGCCGAGTTGGGCGTCAGCGAAATCATGGCGGGCACCGAGGGCCTCACCTTCATCGAGGCGGCCGGCGCGGGTTGGTACCGGAAGGCGGTGGAGCAGGGTGGCGCTTCAGTGGCAACAGGCCCGACCTTCTTGAGAGGCGTAGCCGACCGCTTTTCCGAGGCGCGTCGCATCCTCAACTACCTGGCCGATCGTTATCTATTCCGTAGAGAGCTCGGGCTGGTCACCGACCTGGGTTAGCCCGGACCGGTCCCCGGCGGCTTCAATGCCGCTCATGGAGATTCCGAGTGGCCTGTCGTGGCGTCCGTTGAACCTAGGCGATGCGAAATCCTTGACGGCCTTGATCACCGCTGAGCAGATGCATGACATCGGAGAACAAGTCATCGACGAGGCGGACATCGTCAGCGACTGGCAGCGGCCCAGCTACGACGTCGAGGACAGCACAATCGGCCTCTTCGACGACGACCGGATGGTGGCGTTCGCCGAGCTCTCAGGTGGTGATCGGGCCGAGGCAGCAGTTCACCCCGACTACCGGGGTCGTGGCCTCGGCACGTATCTAGCGAGCTGGACGCGGGAGAAGGCGAGGCAGCGTGGTCTGAGTGTCGTCGGGATGCCGGTAGCCCAGGGCTCTCCCGGTGACCGGTTGCTCGAAGCCCTCGGGTATCGGGTGCGTTGGACCAGTTGGGTGCTCGCCCTTCCCGAAGGAAAGAGCATCGAAGGGGGAGAGCTGGCGCCCGGATACTCGATTCGAGCCGCCACCGAGGACGACCATCGAGCGGTCTGGGAAGTGGTCGAGGATGCCTTCCTCGAGTGGGCCGACCGGAAGCGGCAGAGCTTCGAGGACTTCGCGGCCCAGGTCATGGAGCGTCCCGGATTCGAGCCATGGCATCTGCGGGTGGCCGTCGACGCCAACGGGGACGTTGTGGGAGTGGCATTCCTGGTCATGTCCGAGGACATTGCCTTTGTCGAGAAGCTGGCGGTGCGACGCGACCAGCGTCATCGGGGTCTGGGGCGTTCTCTCCTGGCCGATGTCTTCGCCGAGGCGAGAGCCCACGGTGCCACCCGGTCGGAGCTCTCGACCGACTCCCGGACAGGTGCGTTGGATCTGTATGAGAAGGTCGGGATGGAATTGACGTCGGTCTGGGTGAATCGAGCCATCGATCTGGACTAGGGGTCGGGTCCTTTGGTGTAGGTGTGGCCTAGGGG
>JALDXM010000192.1:0-5017 GCA_032155085.1 Actinomycetota bacterium
CAGGGCAACGCCACCAGTGGTCTCGGGGTCGATCGCTCCGCTATCAGCACCTCGATATACGAGGTACTGCTCAAGGAAGCCGAGGTCGAAGATGCGGTGGAGCCCAGCTCGGTACGTGATCTCTTCGTTTTGCCCGCCACCATTGATCTTGCCGGGGCCGAGATCGAGCTGGTCTCGCTGTTCTCTCGGGAGTCACGTCTGCGCACCGCCATCGGCGAGCTGGATCAGGGTTTCGATGTCATCCTGATCGATTGCCCCCCATCGTTGGGTCTGCTCACGGTCAATGCCTTCACCGCCGCCGATGAGGTGCTGATCCCGATCCAATGCGAGTACTACGCACTGGAGGGGCTGAGCCAGCTGCTGCGCAACGTGCAGCTGGTCACCCAGAATCTCAACTCGGACTTGAAGGTTGGCGGGGTGGTCCTGACCATGTACGACGCTCGCACCAAGTTGTCCAAAGACGTTGCCCAGCAGGTTCGAGACCACTTTGCCGAGACCACTTATCGAACTGTGATCCCACGCTCGGTTCGGCTGTCTGAGGCGCCCTCGTATGGGGAGCCCATCGAGGCCTTCGATCCGATGAGCCGCGGGGCCATCGCCTATCGCCAACTGGGCCGGGAGTTCATCGAACGTCATGGACTGAGCAAGGGAGGATGAGATGACCAGTCGACGCGCTGGGTTGGGCAGAGGGCTCGAGTCGCTGATCCCCATCGACCCGGCCGGGGAGCAGGAGGGCTTCAAACAGGTCCCGGTGGATCAGATCTCGGTCAATCCCGATCAGCCCAGGACCCGGTTCGACGACGATTCTCTGGAGGAGATGGCGATCTCGATGAAGGAGGTCGGCGTTCTCCAGCCGGTGATAGTCACCACTGGTGAGGATGGGTATGTGTTGATCGCCGGCGAGCGACGGTGGAGGGCTGCGAAGCGAGCGGGTCTCTCCGTCATCCCGGCGCTGGTCAGGGAGGCCACGGGGCAACCGACCCTGGTCGAGGCCTTGATCGAGAACGTGCAACGTCAAGACCTCACCCCCCTCGAGGAAGCCCACGCCTACCAGCAGCTCCTGGAAGATTATGGAATGACTCAGGACAAGGTGGCGGAGCGGGTGGGCAAGTCCCGACCATCGGTGGCGAACACACTGAGGCTCCTTCAACTTCCACTCGAGGTCCAGGAGATGGTGGATGCAGGCGATCTATCCGCGGGCCACGCCCGCGCCCTGGTGGGACTGGAAGACAGCGCTTATGCCGTCCATCTCGCCGGCCGCGCCGTCGACGAGGGGTGGAGCGTCCGACAGATCGAAGACGCCGTGAGGCTGCGCAAGGGGGAGCGGAGAAACGCGCCGACCGGGGTCCGCCAGCTTCGGCCGGTGGAGATCATCGAACTGGAGAAGCGGCTCACCGACCACCTCGGCTCGCCCGTGAAGATCAGCTACCGGAACGAGAAGGGGAAGGTGGAGATCAAGTTCGGGTCGCTGAGCGAGCTGGAGCGTCTCTACCGACTATTCAACGCGTAGCCGCCGCCTCGACCGCGGCACCGGCGAAGAACTGGGTCAAACCGTCGACCACCGCGTAACCCACCTCTTCATCGAGCTTGCTTCGGGAGACCACCACCGCAGGTGCCCGTGTCTCCTTGAGGAGGGCGCCGGCCCGTCCTTCCACTTTCCCGCCGAGTACCGAAGCCAGTGATCTCGCCAGCAGCTCTCCGGCCTCGGAACGACTGTGTTCGGAGGCAAAGAAGAACAGAGCGTCATCCCCATCGGTGCTCAGCTGGAATGCGACGATCAAGTCGGCGCCGAACACATTGGCTCGATGGGCTCTCAGACGCTCCGGCAACGAGCCGTCCTGTGATCGGGACATGACCGGCAAACCGCCCAAATCCTGCAGGGCGAGGGCCGCCGCCGAAGCTGCGTCCCAGGCGACCGAGGCCTCGTGAGGATCGCGACAACCTGCGTCGAGATAGACCCTGGTCCCGGCCACCGTCGGGGGCAGGCGCCGTAGCCACTCCCGTTCCCTGACCGCTTGACGACCCTCCCGCATCTCCCCGCGTGTCACCAGGTGGATCTCAGTGACCACCTCGGGCCCTGCTTTTCCATCTTCTGCCAGGTCACGGTTGTGTTGGAAATCGATGACGGCTTGTTCGGTCTTGGGCCCGAAGATCCCATCGACCTTGCCCACGTCGAATCCCAGCGAGCTGAGCCGGGACTGGAGCTCGGAGACATCCTCACCACGCATCATTGGCCGGCGGAGGAACAACATCCGGTCACCGAGCCTGTACCCGGCCTCGTAGAGCGAGCGCCAGGTCTCGGGCCCGACTATCCCGTCGACGTTGAGGCCTCTGGCCCGTTGGAATTCGCGGACCGCCTCCTCAGTGCCGGACGCGAACGAGCCCGGTGTGTCAGATCCGGAGGTGCACCCCAAGGCATCGAGACGCTCCTGGATGTCACGGACCGCGGCTCCTTCATCTCCTACGCGATAAAGACGCACTGTTAAATGCCGGCCGACTTTGGCCGCGCCCCTCCAACGCTTGGGCCTCGTCGCGGGTGGGGGACCACCTTCATGCCTATCAGACTATGTCCTGTACCCGGCCAAACAGACGTCGGTCGGCCGGGGCTGCCGCCACGTCCCGAGGTCATCTCCCGGCAACTCGGTGAGCAATGCCGGCCGACTTTGGCCGAGCGTCTCCGTGACGAGATGCTCGTCGCGGGTGGGGGACCACCTTCATGAGTATCAGACTATGTCCTGTACCCGGCCAAACAGACGTCGGTCGGCCGGGGGCTGCCGCCACGTCCCGAGGTCTCTCAAAGAAACTCGGCGAGCTCCTGCAGCAATCGGTGCTTGGGGGCGGCACCAACGATGCGCTTCTTCTCGACACCGTCTTTGAACAGGATCAGGGTGGGGATGCTCATCACGTCGTGCTTTGCCGCCGGCATCGGGTTGTGGTCGATGTTGAGCTTGCCGATGGTGAGGCTGTCGTTCTCGGCAGCGATCTCCTCGAGGACCGGGGCGATCACCCGGCACGGCCCGCACCACTCGGCCCAGAAGTCCACCAGGATCGGCTTCTCGGAGCTGATGGCATCGTTGAAAGTGCCGTCGTTCAGGGTGACGATGTTCTCGGACATTGGTCAGGTCTCTCCTCGAAGTTGGGGCGTCATTCCAGGCCGGCGAGCCATCGCTCCGCGTCGATGGCCGCCATGCACCCGGTCCCGGCTGCGGTGACCGCCTGGCGATAGGTGTGGTCGGCGACGTCCCCTGCGGCGAACACACCGTCCACGTTGGTGCGGGTGCTGCCGTCGGGTGACCTCACGATGTACCCATTCTCGTCTAGATCGAGATGCTGAGCGAACAAATCGGTGGTGGGCTTGTGCCCGATGGCGACGAACACGCCGTTGGTGGCCAGCTCGCGTGTCTCACCGGTCACTGTGTCCTTGAGTGTGACCTTCTCGACCGTGTTGGTGCCGTGGATCTCCTCGAGCACCGTGTTCCAGAGCACCTCGACCTTGGGGTGGTCCAACGCACGCTGAGCCATGATCTTCGAGGCCCTGAACTCGTCACGTCGATGCACGATCGTCACCTTCGAAGCGAATTTGGTCAGGAAGAGGGCTTCCTCCATGGCGGTGTCGCCGCCACCTACGACGATCAGCTCCTGGTCCCTGAAGAAGAACCCGTCACAGGTGGCGCAGGCGGAGACCCCACGCCCGGTCAGCTTGTCTTCACCGGGGACGCCCAGCCACTTGGCGCTGGCACCGGTGGCGACGATCACGGCGTCGGCCGTGTAGGAGTCGGCTCCGACGTCGACGCGGAACGGCTTGACGTCGAAATCGACCTTGGTCACATCCACCTGCTGGAGGCGTGCTCCGAACCGCTCTGCCTGCTTCCGGAACTGGTCCATCAGCTCGGGGCCGAGGATGCCGTCGGGGAAGCCCGGGTAGTTCTCCACATCCGTTGTGATCATCAGCTGCCCGCCGGCCGCCACACCCTCGAACACGAGCGGCTCGAGGTCTGCCCGCGCCGCATACAGCGCGGCGGTGAGCCCGGCCGGGCCGGACCCGATGATGATCAGCTTCTCGTGACTCATTCGACCCTCTTGATCCAGAAGTAACTGCCAACTGCGATCAGGACGACTCCGAATACTGCGAACGCCCCCGCCGTTGTCAGCGGGATCTCGAGGGCTCCGAATATCGCCCAAAACAGGAACAACAACGCGGAGAACCCCAAAGTGGCAGCGAGGATTCCCAGGCCCGTGACCCGGATCCCGCGCGCCACGCGGTCTGTCGTCAACGAGCGGACCTTGACCCCGATCTGCTCGAGGACCTCGGCAAAGCGGGCGGCCAGTTCCTCCATCAGCGGCGAGGATAGTTTGCCCGCCCGCCCTAGCCGGTCGGGCTCATCGTTCCTCGTGGACTATGTGACAGTCGGGAGTCACCACGAAGATCACGACCTCCTCGGCCTCCGGCTCCTCGGAGACAACCACGAGATAGGTGGTGCCGGCATCCTCGAACTCCCTCACCACGACGTGGCGGTCGAGCCCCGCCCGGGCAAGGCACTCTCTGTGCTCGTCACTGAGGGTGACCAGATCACGATCGTTCTGACTGGCTCGGGCCTCCTCGGCGAACCGGGCGAAGGGGATCGCCAATGCCTCCTCGCTGGCCAGTGTTCCTTCAGCGGCGGCTGTCGTGGTCGGTGCCGCCATGTCCTCACCGGCGTCCTCGGCCACGAAGGGAACGCCCTCGGTCGGCGCCTCCGCTCCACCTTCGGCTGCCGCGGTCGTGACGTCGCTGACTGCACCGCTATCACCGCCCATCATCTCGGTCCTCTGGAGGACACCGACCAGACCGGCTGCGACGAGCAATCCGGCGGCGACGTAGCCCAGACGCTGCCACCAGGGGGTGCCGGTGGCCGGGCGCGCCTCGTTCTCGATGCCGGCTCGGACGATCCGATGAAGCCCGGCCCGCTCCATATCGGTCATCTCCGGCGTGGGTGCGGCGGCGAGCCAGGCATTGACCTCCAGCTGCGCTTCATAC
>JALDXM010000193.1:0-4990 GCA_032155085.1 Actinomycetota bacterium
CGGTCACCCAGGTCGACCTCGACGCCGAGGAAGTGATCAAGGCCGTAATCGGATCCCACTTCCCCGACGATGCAATCCTGGCCGAGGAGGGCGGTGGCGACGATTGGCGTGGGCGCCGGGTCTGGATCGTCGACCCGCTGGACGGCACGGTCAACTTCGTCAACCGCATCCCCCAGGTCGCCGTCTCAGTAGCCCTTTGGGCTGAGGGAAAGCCCTTGGTGGGTGTGGTCATCGACGTCGCACGGAACGAGGAGTTCGTGGCTGCTCTCGGCGAGGGAGCAACGTCAAACGGCCGACCTATCCACGTTTCCGACACAGCCGAGCTTCGGGATTCCCTGGTAGCCACCGGATTCCCCTACGACCGCCAGCAGTATGCCGGCGCGTATCTCGCCGTCCTCGAGCAGGTGATGAGCAGGGCGAGAGGCATGCGGCGGATGGGCGCCGCGTCACTCGACATGGCCTGGGTGGCGTGCGGAAGGTTCGACGGCTACTGGGAACACGGAGGCTCGGCGGGTGTGAAGCCGTGGGACGCCGCCGCCGGGATGCTCCTGGTCACAGAAGCGGGGGGAACGGCCACCGACAGCAAGGGATCAATCAACGAGCTCCAGCCGGCGGCCTTCGTCATCACCAATGGCAAGATCCACGAGGATCTGCGTCAGATCGTGGATGACACCATGCCTCCCCACCTGCAATGACCTATCACGACCATCACATCCATCCGATCGGCTACGCCAGCCTGGTCAACGGGCTCGAGTTGATGGATTCCGTGGACCTGGGCGACGTGAGCTCGAAGGTGGCCCGTTTCGCCGAGAAAGTCGAAGGACCGGTGATCGGGCAACGACTGAACGATGAAGGGCTGGCCGAGGGAAGGCTCCCGACCAGGGATGACCTCGACCCCGTGCTCGGAGACCGTCCTGTCCTGCTCTATCGGTACTGCGGGCACATCGCGGTGGCCAACAGCGCTGCACTGGCTCTGGCCGGTGTCGATTCGGACACGCCCGATCCAGGTGGTGGCTCATTCGACCGGGATGGCACGGGCCGGCCCACGGGTGTGTTGCGGGAGACAGCCATCCAGAGTGTCTCGGCGGCGCTGGCTCCGTTGGTACAGGGGCCACCTGATGCGGACATCCTCCGGGCCTTCGGCGACCTGGCGGCCGTCGGTCTGGGGTCCATCACCGGCATCGTTTCGGTCGGCGAGCCGTTGTGGTGTGGGGCCGGAGACGAGCTGGAGACTCTCTGTCGTCTTGCTCCGGATCTGCCTCTCGACGTGGACGTTCTCGTGATAGCCCCCGACCCCCATCTCCTGGCCGAGGCGGCCGAGAAGATACGGCACGCCCAGGGACGAATCCGGTTCCTCGGCTGGAAAGCCTTTGCCGACGGCAGCTTCGGCGGTCATACCGCTGCCCTTCACGAGCCGTACATCGATCGACCGGAGACGAGTGGTACCGAGCGTCTCGACTCGGAGCACGCGAAGACGATGGCCCGAGCAGCCACGATGCTCGGTGGTTCGGTGGCGATTCATGCCATCGGCGACCTGGCGAACGATCGCGTGCTCGATGTCTTCGAAGAGCTCATCGGGATGGGAGCCGACCCGGGGCGTCTGCGAGTGGAACACGCCTCCCTTCTGACCGAGGCGGCAATCGAGCGCATGGTCAAGCTCGGGGTGACGGCTTCGGTACAGCCCGCCTTCCTCGCCTCCGAATCGGACTGGCTGGGAAAGAGATTGGGCGATGACCGGATGAGCCGGGTTTACCCCTTCAAGTCACTGCTCGAGGCCGGCGTCCACGTCATCGGGGGCAGCGACTCACCGGTCGAGCTGCCCGACCCGGCGATCGGGATCGGCGCCGCGGTCGATCGGCCCGGGTTCGAGCCAGCCGAGCGTCTCACTCCCGAGCAGGCAGAAGAGCTGTTCGCACCGCCACCTCGCTTCTAGATCATGAGAATCGGGGGCGGAGACGGTCGGCCAGGGCCCGGTAATCGTCCGGTGTGTTGTAGAGATGGGCGGAGACCCGGATCAGCTGATGGGGCCATTCGGGCCAGACCTGCACGATCACGGAGAAGCCTTGATCCGACAGCTCGCCCATGAGAGGGGACTGATCCCCCATCGGGACGCCGGTGGCATCGGGTAGGGACACCGAGGCCATCGAGCCGATCATGTGGTCCGGGGCCGGCAGGACGCTGCCCGTCGCATCGGCGACGATGCGGCGTCCTTCCAGCACGAGATCGTGATTTCGCTTGAGGACCCCGTCCCAGCCAGCCGGATCCAGCGCTCCCACGAGCTTGAACACATCGGGAAGCACAGCCCAGGAGCTGAAGTCGTCGGTGCCCAGCCAGTCGAAGAGAGCGTGGTAGCGCTCGATCGGGCCATCGACCCGGGCGTTGTACCCATGTGAGATGACGGCCGGGACCGTCATCTCGATCCGGTCATGCCTGGTGTGCAGGAAGCCGGCCCCTTTCGGTGCGCAGACCCACTTGTGGAGGTTGCCGGCGTACCAGGAGGCCCCGAGCTCATCCAGCGCCAGGTGCACTTGACCCGGGCCATGAGCACCATCGACAAGAACCGGCACCTGTGGCTCCAGTGACCTCACCACCTCCTCGATAGGGAACACCAGGGCGGTGGGCGAGGTGACATGGTCGATGACCGCGAGGCGGGTTCTCCCGGTTACCGCGCCCAGGACCACCTCGGTCACCTCGGCTGGATCATCGATGGGGAACGGGACGGGTGCCACCACGACCTCGGCCCCGGTCCGCTCGGCGGTGAAGCGAAGAATCTGACGCACTGCGTTGTAGTCGTGACCGGTGGTGAGGATCTGGTCGCCCGGCTCCAGGAATGGTTCGTAAGAGGCGAGGACGGAAGCGATCCCGGTGGTGGCGTTCCGGACCGGAGCCAGGCCGGCGGGAGCGGCGCCGACGAACTCACCCAGAGCGTGACGCGCGCGATCCATGGCCGGTTGCAGTTCCCAGAAGACGAAACGGGTCGGATCTGCCTCGAAGCGGCGCCGCCAGTGGTCCTGGGCGCTGAGAACCTCCTCGGGCACCGCGCCGAACGAGCCATGATTGAGATGCCGGCGCCCCGGTTCCAGGGCCCATGCAGCGAGTCGGGTTTCGTCCACTTCTGAAACGTAGATCGTCAAGTTGGATCTCGCAGGTGTAGGTGGCCCGTCGCAAAAATACTGGTGGTGTCTCTCCGGCCCTCGGAAACACCCTCACCCTATTTCTCCGACAGACCACCCGATTACCGTGCCCCCATGACCAAGCCGGACTTCGGATACTCCGCGGTGACCGCGGAGAAGGTGGGCGAGGGCATCGACGCCGCCCTCGAGGAGGCACAGGGGATCCTGGACGAGATGGTCGCCCCCAAGGACGAACGGACCTTCGAGAACACGATGCTCCCAATCGATCGGATCTCGGACGTCCTCTCCAAGGCCAATGCCAGATACGCCTTCATGGGATATGTCCACCCGGACAAGGAAATCCGATCTGCGGCCAAGACGGCTGAAGAGAAGCTGGAGACGTTCGGCGTCGAGATGGTGTTCAGGGACGATCTCAACGCTGCGGTGAAGGAGTACGCCGCCACCGACGAGGCTGCCGCACTCGAGGGCGAGCGGGCCCGGTTCCTCGAGTTCACCGAGCGCGACCTCCGGCATGCCGGGCATGAGCTCTCAGCTGAGTCCAGGGCCAGGGTCAAGGAGCGGACACAGCGGCTCGTCGAGCTCGGAGTGCGCTTCCAGGAGAACATCGATGAGTGGGAGGACTACATCCTGGTCACTCCCGAAGAGCTGGACGGGCTCCCCCCCAGCTTTGCCGAGTCGCTCGAGACCGACGAGGAGACCAGCAAGCTCAAGGTGACCCTGGCCTATCCCCATCTCATCCCATTCGTGGAGAACGCCACGAGACGAGACCTCCGCGAGGAGCTCTCCTTCAAGTTCAACACCCAAGCCGTCGAGGCAAACCGCAAGATCCTCGAGGAGGCCCGAGAGCTCCGTCATGACATCGCCGAGGAGTTCGGCGTGCCCAGCTGGGCTCACCACCGTCTCGAGGACCGTATGGCCAAGGACCCCGAGCGCGTGGCGGCCTTCTACGAGGACCTGATACCGCCGCTGACCAAACAGGGGGAGAGCGACCTATCCGTCCTGGGAGACCTACTCGCCAAGGACGTCGGTGAGAATGTGATCCAGACCTGGGATTGGCGGTTCTACGACACCCAGCAGCGTCGCACCGATTACGGAGTCGATCCGTTCGAAGTGGCGAGCTACTTCCCGCTCGATGGCGTCCTGGCCGGCATGTTCGACCTCGTCCAGGAGACCTTCGGTCTCGAGTTCAGGGAGATCGCCGACCCCGACGTCTGGCATCCCGATGTGCGGCTGTTCTCCATCCATGACTCGGCCAGCGGAGAGCAGCTGGCCCATTTCTACCTCGACTTGTTCCCGAGGGAAGGCAAGTACGGGCATGCCGCCGAGTTCCCCTTGATCATGAGTCGCCGGATGGAGGACGGCTCGTATCAGAACCCGGTCTGTGCGATGGTCGCCAATTTCACCAAACCCACCGCCTCGGCCCCCTCGCTGCTGCAACACGGCGAGGTGGAGACCCTCTTCCACGAGTTCGGGCATGTCCTTCATCAGAACTTGGGACGCACCGAGCTGGCCCGATTCGCCGGCACCAGTGTGGAGCGAGACTTCGTCGAGGCTCCGAGCCAGATCATGCAGCACTGGGTGTGGCGGGCAGATGTCCTGCGTGGGTTCGCCCGTCATCACGAGACCGGAGAGCCGATCCCCGACGATCTGGTCGAGCAATTGGTCGCGGCCAGACAGCTCAACGTGGCCATTCACCAGCTCCGTCAGCTCAAGTACGGATGGTTGGACCAGACACTCCATGGGGACGACGTTGCCCAGGACCTGGACCAGGTGCTCAGGGAGGGGGACAAGCTCGGCCTCATACCCTTCCATGAAGGCACCTTCTCTCTAGCCTCCTTCGGTCATCTCATGGGGGG
>JALDXM010000194.1:0-4984 GCA_032155085.1 Actinomycetota bacterium
TTTGGCGCCGGGGACCACACCCCTGAGCTCCTCGGTGGCCATGCCGTGAGAGAGGAGGAGGTGGTGTCCGACAGTCAGGGCAGTCCGCCAATCGGAGATTCCTGGTGCGAACACCCCGTCACGGTGTCCGAGCATCGTCGTCACCCAGGGCTCGTTTTGAGTGATCCAGTGGGTCGTGTGCTCGCCCAGAGCGCCTGCCACGACACATGCGTAACGGGCGAACGCCTCGACCGTGTGCCGCGATGCCCAGCCTCCCTTGTCCTGGAGGGCATGGGGCAGATCCCAGTGGTACAGGGTCACCCAAGGCGTGATGCCCCGGGCGTGGAGACCAGCTACGAGACGGCGATAGAAGTCGAGACCGGCCTGGTTGACCCGCCCGTCGCCATCGGGAATGACCCTCGGCCAGGACACCGAGAACCGGTACGAGGACACGCCAAGCCGAGCGAGCAAGTCGAGATCCTCCTCCCACCGGTGGAAATGATCACAGGCCACATCACCCGGGTCGCGCATCCGTCCCAGATCAGAGAACCGATCCCAGATCGAGTCCCCTTTGCCCTGCTCGTTCCGACCGCCCTCGATCTGATATGCAGCGGTGGCGACGCCCCAGGCAAAGTCAGTGGGAAACGACTCCGCCGGAACCGCTTCGCCGTTCAGATCATCCGAGGGGTGCGGCTCAGACGCTGGCGCCTACCTTCTCCTCGGCACCGACCCGGATTCCGCTCTTCGGGTCGAAGAAGTGGAGCTTGGCGGTATCGACGATCAGTTCGATGTCGTCTCCCCGAGAGATCCGAGCATCAGGGCTGACCCTGGCGATGAAGTTGGTGGTGTCACCGAGCGACGAAGCGTCCTGCCCGGTGTCCGCCAGCAGCTCCTCGATGTCCGGGGTGACCACAGGCGGGCGGTTGACGGTGAAATGCACGTACGTCTCCGCCCCGAGCATCTCGGTGACCTCCACGGTCGCCTTCAAGGTTCGATCCGGGTCCGGCCCCTTCACGGCTGCTGCCTCCAGCGAGTTTGGCCGGATTCCGACCACCAGCTCGTCACCCATCCGGTTCTCGATGCCGGGGTGGCTCTCCAGCGATCGGGGATCGACCTTGAGCTCGGCGTTGGGCAGGATGGCCCAAACCTGGTCCCCTCGGTTCTCGAGACGCCCATAAGCAAGGTTCATCGCCGGGCTCCCGATGAATCCGGCCACAAAGAGGTTGTTAGGGCGGTCGAAGAGGTCGGTGGGCCTGCCAACCTGCTGCAGGTTGAAGGGCCGCGCCGACGACACCGGACGAAGAACAGCCACCCTGTCGCCAAGGGTCATCGCCTCGACTTGATCATGGGTCACGTAGACGGTCGTGGTCTCGAGACGGCTGTGGAGACGCTCCAGCTCGGCCCTCATCTGAACCCTGAGCTTGGCATCGAGGTTGGACAGCGGCTCATCCATCAGGAAGGCGGCAGGCTCACGGACGATCGCCCGGCCCATCGCCACCCGCTGTCGCTGTCCGCCGGAGAGAGCCTTGGGCTTGCGCTGCAGGTACTCACGGATCTCCAGGATGTCGGCCGCCTCATGCACCCGACGCTGGATCTCGTCCTTGGAGAACTTCCTCAGCTTGAGACCAAAGGCCATGTTGTCGTATACCGACATGTGGGGGTAGAGGGCGTAGTTCTGGAAGACCATCGCGATGTCACGGTCTTTGGGAGCCACATCGTTGACCACTTTGTCCCCGATGGCCATCGTTCCTTCGGTGATGTCCTCGAGACCGGCGATCATCCGAAGCACAGTCGACTTCCCGCACCCCGAGGGGCCGACCAAGACGAGGAACTCGCCGTCTTCGATCTCGAGGTCGAGGTTCCCTACCGCCCGGGTCCCGTCGTCGTAGACCTTGCCCAGATCTTCCATCTTGATTCGAGCCATCTGTGCCGCTCCCTCACGTCGTGTCTGGCCGCCGCTGACCTGAACCTAGCGGAAATTCGCGCTCCTGGCTCACCCGTGGGCGGCCGGGGTTGCAGACGTGAAGTCGAAGCCGGGCGTGCCCGCTGCGACCCAGTCGGCTAGAGCCTCCTCGTTGGCCACGTCCCGCGAGCGCTTCTGGGCGAGCAGGAAGCGGTGGTGAAGCAGGTCGCAGTACCCCTGGATTGGATCGCCAGGCCGGGCGTCGGAGATCTTGGCCACCATCGGCTCGAACGAGCTTGTCAGCCACTTGAAGGTACCCACGCTCTTTCCGGAGGGGGTGGTCGACCCGTGCTTGGCCAGGAAGTAGTTGAGGTCACTGAGGATCACCCGCGCCTGGTTCTCGGACGCTTCGATCCCGGTCTGCTGACGAAGACGCTCGGAGTGAAAGGTCCGACCACCGACCTCGACCTTCATGCGGACGAGGGTCCCCTCTGCCGTCGGGGTCAGATGCACGTCGTCGACCGAGAACCCGAGTTGGTTGAGCCGGTCGATTCTCTCCCGTATCCGATAGCTCTCGTCCCTGGTTATCACCAGCTCCTCGGTGAGCTCTGCCCACAGGGATCGATACCGGAACTCCACATCCTCCCCAAGGCCGAGGTCCGCACGATCGATCTCCTCGCCGATCATCGCCGCGATGTCCGCCATCTCGCCGGCCAGATTGAGCTTCATGATCTCGAGGTCCTCAGCCCGCTGGCCATCGGACAGCCGCTCATAGAGCCTCGAGGTCTCGGCATCGATCATGACCGACTCGATGGCCTCGGCGTCGTAGCGGTAGAGGAGGTTCGACAGGGAGCAATCGCCCCAGAAACAACCGGAGAGATGCAACTCGACGAGAAGCCCGGCTACGGCGTCGAGCATCTGATCCCGGCGAGGGCCGAACCCGGGCCCGCTCACGAGATGACGGTAGGGAAAGGCGTGCTCCACATACCGGGTGATCACGGCCGCCGACTGCTCGTCGAGAGGATCGACCCAACTCCGCTCGACCAGACCCACGGGCTCGGCCGACCTCGTGGACCGATCCTCGAGGGCACGGAAGACGTGGTACTCGTTCACCGCCAGCCGTCGAGGCAGCTCCTTGATGACGAACACTCCCTCGTCATAGGCGACGAACACCACGGGATGGCGATGTATCCCTGACGGCATCTCGACGAGTCGCCGGTGAGACCAGTCGTTCACCGGCAGATCCCAAGGCAGATCGAGAAAGTCGGGGTTGCCGGGGCGGATCAGGAAATGTGGGGTGCCCATCGCCATCCATTTTGGCGCGGCGATGCCGGTCAGTCGGGACGACCCTGCCAACACTTGACACCCGGGCCCAGAACTTTGTAAGTTCACTTAACTTTCTTTGGAGGAGGAAAGTGGCCGAGGGCAATCAGGAGCGACGTCACCCGAAGGCAACCCGCCACGACTCCCGTCGCAGCAATCTCCGCACCACCCTCGAGCTGGTATCCAACCAAGGCGCCACCAGCCGGGCCGAGATAGCCCGGCAGACGGGTCTCTCCCGGGCCGCGGTCTCCAGCCTGGTCGGCGAGCTGATCGAATCCGGCCTGCTCAGGGAACTGGGACAAGGGACCTCCGCCGGAGGCAAGCCCCCCACCCTCCTCGCCCTCAACGAAAGAGGACGTGACATTGTCGCCCTCGACCTCGGCCATCGTCCGTTCCGCGGCGCCCTGATCGACTTGAGTGGGCGCATCCACGAGCGCATCGAGGCCGACCCGGAGCCGGTCGCCCCGGTCGGTGAGCGAGCACATGACGTCGCCATCCAGTTGATCGAAGCCCTCATCGCCAAGGCCTCGGCTCCCGTGCTGGGGATCGGGGTCGGAACTCCCGGCGTGGTCGGCACCGACGGCACTGTGCTCGAGGCCACCAACCTCGACTGGCACGGTCTCGACCTCGGGTCTGAGCTGAGACGGAAATTCGACATTCCCGTCTCGATCGCCAACGACGCGGCGATGGCAGCGCTGATTGAGTACCGGCGCCGGCCGAGCGACCGGAATCTCATACTGGTGAAGCTGGGCCGAGGAGTAGGTGCCGGCGTAGTCATCGACGGCAAGCTGCATCGGGGCGAGCACTCTGCAGCTGGCGAGATCGGCCACGTTCGGGTCCGCGATGACGGCGAGCCCTGCCGATGTGGCAACACAGGCTGTCTGGAGACCGTCGCCTCGGTCCCTGCAATCCTGCGTCGTCTGGGTGCCGACCCCGAGCGGAGCCCGTGGGACGCCCTCGCCCTGGCCGGGTTGGTCGGCGACATTCCGGTACGACGCGCCCTTTCAGAAGCCGGGCGCCACCTGGGCATGGTCCTGGCGAATGTCGTCGCCCTGCTCGACATCGGCCATGTCGTGCTTGCCCCGGACCTGCTCAACGCCGGTGACATCCTCATCGAGGAGATACGCACCGAGTTGGCCAGTCGGATCCTTCCAACCACTGCCGACCTCGTCGAGATCGAGGCCACTCAGCTAGGCGGGGATCTGGTCCTCGCCGGCGCAGCCTCCGGAGTGCTGGTCGATCATCTCGGGGTGGTGCTGCGATGACCTCCACGATTGGTGTCGACATCGGCGGGTCCTCCACGACCGCAATTGCCATCGACCAGGACGGGCAGGTCCTGAGCCATCATCAGGTCAAGGGCATGGTCGACGGTGGCCGGCAAATGGTGGGGGCCGCCCTCGCTGCCGTCGGCGCCCTGGGAATCGATGACTTCGAAGCCGTCGGAGTCGGGGTCCCGGGACAGGTCGATCCCATGACGGGTCAGGTTCGGATGGCGGTGAACCTGGGCGTCGGTGCTGGCGCGATCGATCTCGGCGACGAGCTGGCCGATGCGCTGCGGTGTCCCGTGGTGGTCGAGAACGATGTCCACGCCGCTGCGGTGGGCGCTCACGAGAGCCTTCGACTCGAAGGCATGGCGCCGCAGACTCTGGCCCTCGTCAGCATTGGAACCGGAATCGGTGCCGGCGTCGTAGTGAATGGTGAACTGCTACGTGGAGCGCATGGCATGGCCGGCGAGATCGGGCATGTGGTCGTTGATGAGTCCGGGGCTGTGTGCCGGTG
>JALDXM010000195.1:0-4984 GCA_032155085.1 Actinomycetota bacterium
CGTCCCATGCCCGGGCGATCCCGAAGTCGGTCACCTTCACTGTTCCGTCCTTGGCAAGGAGGATGTTCCCCGGCTTCACGTCCCGGTGGACCAGGCCGGCCTGATGGGCCACCGACAAGGCTGCGGCGACCTCGGCGGTGATCTCGGTGGCACGACGGGGAAGGAGGGCGCCCTCGGACTTGAGCACGTCACGCAGGGATCGCCCATCCACCAGCTCCATCACGATGAAGTACGTGTTCTGCGCCTGGCCCCAGTCGTAGATGCCGACGATGTTGGGGTGGCTGAGGTTGGCTGCCGCCTGGGCTTCGCGACGGAATCGCTTCACGAATGCCTCGTCGGCGGAGAATTGGGCGTGGAGGACTTTTATCGCCACCTTGCGGTTGAGCAGGTCGTCCATGCCTTCATAGACATCGGCCATTCCGCCCCGAGCGATGTGGGACGTGATTCGATAACGATCGGTGAGGGCGGTTGGGACCTCCATAGAAGCGGTGGAGATTGTAGGAATGGTCTCATCCCAACTCATGGGGATCCCTCCAGGTACAACTCCATGAGGTCGCCGGCCAAAGGCGCCGCAAGGCCGCCACCGGACACGTCCTCGCCGAGATCCGCGCCTCCCTCGAAGAACACTGCGATCGCGATCGCCGGATCATCGGCAGGGGCGAAACCGATGAACCACGGATTGGGAAACCCGTCACGACCCATGGAGGTCCCGGTCTTCCCGGCGACTGCGTAGCCAGAAATGGCCGCGCCCTGGCCAGTGCCGCTTTCGACCACTTGTTGCATCATGTCGTTCACGATTGCGGCGGTCGCCGGATCCATGGCCTGGCGCAGGGCATTTGGCTCGAATGTCTCCACGGTGTTTCCGTCGGCGTCGAATATGCGATTCACCAGATAAGGGGTGGGCGTAATTCCTTCGTTGGCGACTGCTGAAGCCACCATCGCCATATGCAACGGCGCGGCACGCACATCACGTTCCCCGATCCCGCTCTGGGCCAGCGCTGCCGGGTCGGCGGCGAGGAGGTCGACCGGATAGACCGCCTCGGGCACAGTCCAGGGGAAGGGGATGTCGGTGTTGAAGCCGACCCCCTCGGCTGTCACCCCCATGTTGTCGGCGCCGACCTGCACCGAAAGCTCGGCGAAGGTGGTGTTGCAGGACACGATGAACGCCTGGAGGAGGGTTATCGACTCCCCGTTGTTGCACACTCCACCGCCGGCGTTGGAGATCGTCGCGGTCGATCCGGGCAGCAGGAATTCCTCAGGATCGGGGAAAACGGTCTCGGGGACGGCCGTCCCGGTCTCCAGGGCGGCTGCCGTCACCACCGTCTTGAAGGTCGAGCCCGGCGGATAGATCTCACGGGTGGCCCGGTCGAGCAGCGGTCCGTTCGGATCGGCCAGAAGACTCTCCCAGACCGCGGCGGCGTCGGCGCCGAGCAGCGTGTTTGGGTCGTACGACGGTGAAGACACCGAAGCGAGCACGGCACCTGTCCTGGGATCGAGGGCGACGATTCCACCCTTGCGCCCGTTCAGGCCCTGGAAGGCGGCCCGCTGCAGGCCGGCGTCGATGGTCAGCTCGAGGCTCTCCGGGCGCAGATCTCTTCCCAAGATCACCGCGATCAGATCGCTGATCGTCAGGTCGCGACGGGAGCGGAGCTCATCGGCATAGGCGTTCTCCAAGCCGGAAGACCCGACGAGGAAGGAGTTGTACCCGACGACATGGGCAAACGGCTCACCCTCGGGATAGACCCGGAGAAAGGACCTCTCGTCCTCTGGGTTGGGCACCGACTCGGCCAGGACCGTCCCGTCGAAGGCGACGATCAGCCCGCGTTCCTTGCCTCTCTCCGACAAGGCAGGACGGGAGTTGCGTGGATCTGCACGTAGCTCGTCGGCTCTGATCACCTGAATCCAGGTCACCGCCAGCAGCAACGCGAAGAACCCGGCGAACACGCCTAGCGAGACACGGCGCACCGGCCCGTTCATGGCGCCTCCTCGTGGCTTATCCGGAGAAGGAGGGCGACCAGGATCATGTTGCCAACCAGAGCCGACCCTCCGTAGGACATGAAGGGCAGGGTTATCCCGGTGAGTGGAACGAGTCGGACGATGCCGCCAATGATCAGGATGGTCTGTACCGCCAGGACGAAGCTGAGCCCGGCTGCAAAGAGCTTGCGGAAAGTGTCCCTGCTCCGGAAGGCGATGCCCAGGCCCACCGCCACCGTCACCGCGAACAGAGCGATCACCGACACGGTCCCGGCGAATCCGAGCTCCTCGCCGACCGCGGCGAAGATGAAGTCCGTCGATGCGTTGGGGATGAGATCAGGCCGCCCCAAACCGGGCCCTGCGCCGGAGAGGCTGCCGGTGCCGAGAGCGAACAGACCCTGGGCGATCTGGAAGCCTTCGTTCTCGTAGTGCTCGAATGGCGTGAGCCAGGCGACCACCCTGCGCTGGACGTGGTCGAATGCCAGGTAGGAAGCGACCCCGGCGATCACCCCCAGAAAGCCGCCGGCGACCAGATATCCGGTGGTGCCGGTAGCGGCGTAGAGGAGCAGCACGAAGCCGACGAACAGGAGCAACGACGCCCCCAGGTCGCGCTGGGAAATCAAGATGAGGACGCTGATCCCCCAGGTGACCAGGAGGGGAATGAGCTGGCGGGGCTCCGGGAAGGCGATGGGCCCGATGTGACGCTTGGCCTCTCGCAACGCCCTCTGATGATCGGTCAGATAGCCGGCCACATAGGCGACGAGGCCGAGCTTGGCTATCTCGGCAGGCTGGAACTGGAAGCTGGTGAAGCCGACGTCGAGCAACACCCAGAGCCGTGCACCATTCACCGAAAGGCCGCGAAGCGGGAAACCCCAATCGGCCGGGAGGTTGGGGAGCAGGATGAGAGCGAGCGAGACGAGAAGCGTGATGTTCCGGTATCGACGGAGGACTGTGATCGACGCTCCCCTGAACGCGAGAAGTGTCAGAGAGGCCAGACCGGCTGCGATGAGGATCCACCAGCGCTGAAAGCTGGCCCGATCGGTCCCGGCGGCGATGTCGAGCCGATAGATCTGGAAGAAGCCGAGAGCCGTCAGCGCCGTGACCGGCGCCAGCAACAACGGTGTGGCCTTCGGGGCGAATGCACGCACCGCCAGGTGAAGACCACCGAATCCGATCAGGAAGACGAGGAAGGTGAGGGCGGTCTGGGCGTCGTCGCTTCGGTCGTGGGCGAAGTTGACCAGGCTGACACCGAACGCGGCCAATACGGACGCGGCGACGATGAGCAGGCCCTCTGTGTTACGGGTCATTACTAAACGACAGCGTCGATGACGATGACGCTGATGTTGTCGTGGCCTCCGGCCTTGTTGGCCGCTTCCACCAGTTTCCAGGCGGCCTCGTCGGCCGTCCCGTTGGACAGTGACTTGGCGATGCCATCGGCGGGCACCATCGAGTTGAGACCGTCGGAGCAGATGAGGATGCGGTCTCCCGGTTCGAGGCCGACATCGATTCGGTCGACGTTGACGAACCTGGTGAGACCCAGGCATCTCGTGAGCATGTGGCTTTGTGGGTGGTCGTCGGCCTCTTCCAGCGCCAGTTGACCAAGGGCCACATACTCCATGGCGACCGTGTGGTCCTCGGTCAGCTGTTTCAGGTCCCCGCCGCGGTAGAGGTACGCACGGCTGTCGCCGACGTGAGCGAATCGGGCCTTTCCCTCAGGTGTCACCTCCACCAGGGTCATCGTGGTGCCCATGCCCTCCAGCTCAGGCTGCCGGGCCACCTCCTCCCTGATGGCACGGTTGGCTGCGGCCACCCGATCGTCGGGCTCGAGGTCGCTCGAGGCGGCGGCGTTGATGGCGAGTCTCGACGCAACCTCACCGGCGACGTGGCCCCCCATCCCGTCGGCGACGACCAGGACCGTGGTCTCCGTCGACTCGCCGGACTTCTCCGGGAAGAGCGAATCCTCGTTGTTCTGACGCACCATCCCCTGATGGGTGGCCGAGCCCCAGACATATCTCATCGAGGCCTCACCGTCATCATCGGACCTCCATCACCGTCTTCCCCACCTGGACGGTGTCGCCGCGGCGCAACGAGGTGGGCGCGGTGACCCGCCGCCCGTTGACATAGGTGCCGTTAGTGCTCCCCAGATCATGGAGGACCATGCCGTTCTCCTGAGCCACCAGCCGCATGTGGAACTCCGAAGCGTAGGGGTCGTCGAGATTCATGTCGGCCTCGGGGGAGCGGCCCAGGACCGTGACGTCCTCTACCTCCACTTCAGTCCCCTGTTGCGTTTCCGACTTGATCATCACGAGCTTGGAGCCCTCTCGCCGACTTCGTCGGAGTGAAATTCCCAGATGTGTGCCAATGGCGCGGGCCACCTGCCAGACGAAGAGATAGACCAGCCCTAGGAAGATGATCCGGAGCAGCGCCAGGATGATGTCGGGCATTAGTGGTCCCTACGCCCCGACGAAGCGGTATCTATGGCCGGCGAGGCTGATGACCGATCCGTTGCCCAGCGGCACCGGCCGGTCTCCAACCGGATTTCCATCGACCGAGGTTCCGTTGGATGAGCCGAGGTCCGTGATCCACGCCTTCCCGTCCGATCGCCAGATCAGAGCATGTCGTCGAGAGACGTCGTCATGGGGAATGACCAGGTCGGCCTCGTCCGACCGGCCGAGAGTCACCCGGTTTGCCCCTATTTCGATGTTCGTCCCTGACCCGGTGAGACGCGCCCACGGGGGCAGAGGGCCGGGCACCACCGACGGTGTGCAGGAAAACTGACCGGGAGCCATCTTGTCCGAGGCTTTGATCTCGACCCGTGGAGGGCCTTCGAACAACAGTCCGACCGTGGCGGCATGGTCGGCAAGTGCGAGCTCCAGCTTCCTCTCCAAGGCGGCCGGGTCCACGTCGAGGTCGGCCGGGCTCACCGTCAGCAGGTATCTATTGGCAGTCGCCGGCCCCGATTCGTGCCGGTATCGGGCCAGATCCGCCTCACGGGCGATGCGTGTCGCCA
>JALDXM010000196.1:0-4948 GCA_032155085.1 Actinomycetota bacterium
GGCGCGGTCGGCGGGTCCAGACAGCCTGTTCCGCTTGATGACGCCCCGACAACGGGTGGCTCAGCTAGCGGCGCGCGCCCTTGAGCGACGTCAGGAGCAATACGATCCGATGCCGACCGGGATGCTGGACCCTGAGCTCGAGCACGCGATGGGCGTTCCTAAGCCGGGCCGCTTCTGGTCTGGCCGGAGCAAGTACCTGCTGGGCGCCGTATCCATCGTGCTCTGCCTGATGACGATCACCCCGATCGTGCTATCGGTGGCGGCATCCCTCAAGACGACAGAGGAGGCGGCGGCGGTGCCCCCGACCTACTTCCCCAGTGAGCTGAGCATGGACAACTACGAGAGGCTGTGGGATTACGGGAGCGGGTTGCCCCGCTATCTGGCCAACTGCATCATCACCGCCGGTCTGACCATTGCCATGACTCTGGGCCTCACCATCCCCGCCGGTTACGGCCTGGCCAGATTCCCCATCCCGGGCAAGGAGATCATCTTCGTCATTCTCCTGCTGGCGCTGATCATCCCCTATCAGTCTCTGCTCACGCCTGTCTTCTTGATGTTCTCCACGCTCGGGCTGACCAACAGTCTCCTTGGCCTCGCCATAGTCCACACCACCATCCAGCTCCCTTTCAGCCTCTACATCATGCGCAACGCATTCGAAGCCGTGCCCCGCGAGCTGGAGGAAGCGGCACTGGTAGACGGGGCCAACTCCTGGCAGGTGCTGCGTCGGGTGTTCATGCCAACCATGGTCCCGGCCTTCATCACCGTCACACTGTTCGCTTTCGTCACCTCGTGGAACGAGTTCCTGGGCGCCCTCGTCATGCTGACCAAGGACACGCTCCTCACCATGCCGCTGGTCCTGGCCGCTGCTCGGACGGTAACGAGCCTCGGCAGCACCGATTGGGGGATGCTGCAGGCCGGAGTGACGGTGGCGATCCTGCCCTGCGTCCTCGTCTATCTGCTCCTTCAGCGGTATTACGTCTCGGGTCTGCTGACCGGCGCGGTGAAGTAAGCGTTCAGCAGTCCTGGGCGGCGGCATCTTCGCCCTCGGCAGAAGGCTCCGCAGCCAGCTAGGGTTTGTACCACAGCGCACGCCTGAAGCGTGCTGCGCCTTCTTCGCTTCCTTCGTTCCGTCGGGTGAAGTCACCGCAGGGCACAAGCCGAGACTCCCCGCATCACGCGAATTGGATCCCGGAAATCCCCCGCGGGGCGTGAGCAATACGACGGCACGAGCTCAAAAGGAGCATGCACATGTCCACCAACATCTACGTGGGGAACCTCACGTTCGACACCGACTCGCGTCGTCTCGAGGATCTCTTCTCCGAGCACGGGGCCGTGACCAAGGTCCAGGTGATCACCGATCGTGAGACCGGCCGTTCCCGTGGCTTCGGGTTCGTCGAGATGGGCTCGGCCGAAGCGGCCGAAAAGGCCATCTCAGCACTCAACGGCAAGGATCTCGGCGGGCGTCAGCTCACCGTCAACCTGGCCAAAGAGCGCTCTCGTTGATCCAAGCCGTCCCCAAGCCGAGAAGCTACGGGGCCAAGCACAAAGCGGATCGGTGCACCGATTGCGGCCATCCTCTGAAGGAGCACCGCCCCTCGGCTTGCACCGTGCCGCTGTGCCGCTGCGAGGCGGCAGTCCCGGTGACCATCACCTGAACTCCCTTCCGGGCGTCTCGTATAAGTGACGCCCGGCATCAGGTTTGCGGGTCTTCTCTCGCCCGTTGCTCCGCAAACGATTGCTGCCCTAGACTCGCCGGCGTGGATCACTCATTGACCACGCCGGTGGTGGGCGACATCATCGGTGACGACCACACCTTCACCCGTGAGATGGACGGGATGAGGATCGACTACCAGGTGCCTGTCGAGATGCCGGACGGGGCGGTGCTCCGGGCCGACGTCTTCCGTCCGATCGAGGCAGGCAGCTACCCGGTCATCCTCACCCATGGGGTGTACGCCAAAGGCCTCCCTTTCAACGGGCCGATCTACCAGATGCAGTGGGACAAGCTGGTGGCCAAGGATCCCACCGTCCTCGAGGGCTCGACGAACAAGCACCAGGCATGGGAGGTGGCCGACCCGGAGCGATGGGTCCCACACGGGTATGCCCTGGCCCGCGTCGACTCCCGCGGGGCGGGCTGGTCACCCGGGCTGCTCTGGCCCCGCAACCCACAGGAGTTCGACGACATCGCGGTCTCGGTGGAGTGGGCCGGCACCCAGTCATGGAGCAGCGGGAAGGTGGGGATCCTCGGGATCTCCTATTACGCGGTCATGGGATGGGCGGCGGCCGAGCGCCAGCCGGAGCATCTGGCCGCGCTCATCGCCTGGGAAGGGTTCACCGACTCATATCGGGACGCCTACTACCACGGCGGGATTCTCAGCGAGTTCACCAGACGATGGCAGGAGCGTCAGATCAACCCGATCCAGTACGGGCAGGGAGACCGGGCGCCGATCAACCCCAACACGGGGCAGTCGGTGGCCGGGCCGGTGACCCTTTCCGAGGAGGAGCTCGAAGCCAATCGGCGTGAATCGTTCCCCGAGATCAAGGCCCACCCGTTGTTCGACAGCTGGCACCAGGCCCGTGCAGTCGACCTGTCCCGAGTCCGGGTTCCTTTCCTGTCGGCGGCCAACTGGGGCGGGCAGGGGATCCCCCCACGGGGCAACTTCAACGGGTTCGTCCAGGGTGGCTCGGACCAGAAGTGGCTTGAAGCCCACGGCGACACCCACTGGACTCATTTCTATTCCTCCTACGGCCGTGACATGCAGAAGCGCTTCTTCGACCACTTCCTCAAGGGTGAAGACAACGGATTCGACCAGACCCCGAGGGTGCAGCTCAACATTCGCCGACCGGGGGAGAGCTTCACGTGGCGTGGTGAGGACGAGTGGCCTCTGGCCCGCACCACGTGGACCGAGTTCCACCTGCACTCCGACCTCGGTTTGAGTGACAAGCCGGCCCAGGATGGAGCCGTAATCGAGTACGAGGCGCTCGGGGATGGCCTTCGCTTCACCACCGAAGCTTTCACCACGGAGACAGAGGTCACCGGTCCTCTCGCCGCCAAGCTCTTCGTCTCCTCCACCACCACCGACGCCGACGTTTTCCTCATCGTCCAGTTATTCGACCCGGACGGGCTCGAAGTCACGTTCGAGGGCTCGACCGACCCCAACACTCCGATCGCCAATGGCTGGCTCCGTGCCAGCCACCGTGCCCTCGATCCGGAGCGGTCGCTGCCCTGGCAGCCCTTCCACCCGCACGATCGAGTGGAGCCACTGGTCCCGGGAGAGGTCTACGAGCTCGACATAGAGATCGTCCCCACCTGCATCGTGATCCCGGAGGGATACCGGCTGGCTTTATGGGTCAGAGGACGTGACTACGAATATCGCGGGCCGCTGGACGAATACGGGCAGAGCTTCTACTACGCCACCCGGGGCACAGGCGGGATGACCCACGCCGATCCCGACGACCGCCCCGAGGAGATATTTGGGGGCAAGATCAGTATCCACATCGGGCCGGGGCACCGCTCCCATCTGCTCCTTCCGATCATTCCCGAGCACACCGAGGAGGCACCCATATGACGGTCACGGCCGACTTCGTCGTCGCCGGTGGCGGGCACAACAGCCTGATCACCGCGGCTTACCTGGCCCGGGCCGGCTATGAGGTCGTCGTGCTCGACGTCCGCCCCGAGGTGGGTGGCGGAGCCGCCACCGAGGAGATCCTCACCCCTGGCTTCCTCTTCGACACCTGCTCGACCGGTCACACTCTGATCCGGGTCAATCCGCTCCTGTCCAAGGACGAGCTCGGACTGGTCTCGGAATTCGGCCTCACCTATCTCGAGCCCGACCCGGTCGCTCACGTCGTTTTTCCCGATGGCGAGAGCCTCACCATGTGGCTCGACCCGGAACGAACCGTTGAGGAGATCGCCAGGTTCTCGGCATCGGACGCGGCTGCCTATCGGAGGATGCTCGAAGAGTTCGACGAGGTGAAGGGCGTCTACAGCAACTATCGGTTCACCCCGATCGGATACGGCCCCTCGATCGACGACGCCCTCGCAGAGCATCCGGCCGGGACGGTGTGGCGCCGTCGGAACGTGATGTCGGCATGGCAGGTGATCAGGCGGGAGTTCGAGAGCCGGCATGTCCAGGCATTCATGTCATGGATGGGATTCATGACCTCCCAACCGATCGACTCGCCTGGATCGGGATATCTCGCCTACTCCTTGGTCGGGGGCAGACAGTCGAGGAGCTGGTCCATCCCGGTCGGTGGCTCGGCCAGCCTTCCCCGTGCTCTGCAAGCCGCCCTCGAGGCCTTCGGGGGATCCGTCGTCACCGACACCTTGGTGACGGCTCTGATCATCGACAACGGGCGGTGTGTCGGGGTGGAGACCGAGGATGGTGAGCAGTATCGGGCGCGGGTTGGCGTGGTCTCGTCCATCCATGTCAAGACCCTGGTCGAGATGGCGCCGTCCGAGATGTGGGGAGAGGACTTCCTCTACGGAGTCGACACCTACGACGAAGGGCTGTCCTCATTCGCCTCTTATTACGCGATGACCGAGGCGCCGGCGTACGTGTCATCCGGCCCCGAGCCGGTGGCGGCCGTGTCGGCGGGGACCGCTCCATGGCCCGAAGATGTGATCGAGTTCGGCCGGGGCCTGCGTGAGGGTCGTCTCCATCGTCCCGGGACCTTTCTGCTCTTTGCCACACCCACTCTCCTCGATGAGACGCGGGCGCCGGAGGGTGGACACGCCTTCAAGATCCTCAGTCTCGCCCCTTACGAGTGTCCGCAGGATCTGGGTGGAGACTGGGAAACGGGCCGGGATCTTCTCGCCGCCGAGCACTTCCAGGCCCTGCTCGATTGCGCTCCCAATCTCTCCGAGGACCACGTGCTCGCCTGGAAGGCCAAGAGCCCGGTCGACATCGAGGCGGGGAACCCTCACATGTGGCGAGGGACCATCCATGGC
>JALDXM010000197.1:0-4936 GCA_032155085.1 Actinomycetota bacterium
GCCGGGGAGGGGGGATTTCAAGCAACGGGGAGAACAGATGACCATCACCACTGAGACAGGGCGGTTCGGCCGGTTCGGCGGGCGCTATGTGCCCGAAGTCCTCATCCCGGCCCTCACCAGGCTGGAGGAAACGGCCCGTCTCCTCCTCGGTGACCCGGGGTTCCTCGCTTCCTATGAGGCGGAGCTGACCAGCTGGGTGGGTCGGCCCACGACACTGACACAGGCCGGCCGCCTCGGGGAGGCCTGGGGCGGCGATCTCTGGCTCAAGAGGGAGGATCTGGCCCACACCGGCGCCCACAAGATCAACAACGCCATCGGGCAGGCCCTCTTGGCAAAGGAGATGGGCGCGCAACGGGTCATCGCAGAGACCGGGGCAGGCCAGCACGGCGTGGCGAGCGCGGCGGCCTGCGCCCGGCTCGGGCTCGACTGCACTGTGTACATGGGCTCTGTGGACATCGAGCGGCAGGCGCCGAATGTCGAGCGCATGCGGATCCTCGGAGCCAGAGTCGAGCCGGTCACCAGCGGTGATGCCACGCTGCGAGCCGCCATCAATGAGGCCCTGAGAGATTGGGTGACTCGTCCCGAGACGACCTATTACCTGCTCGGGTCGGCGGTAGGCCCGCACCCGTACCCGTGGCTTGTCAGGGAGCTCCAGTCGGTGATCGGCCGGGAGGCTCGCCAGCAGATGCTGGACAGGGCGGGCCGGCTCGCCGACGCTGCCGTCGCCTGCGTCGGCGGCGGGTCGAACGCCATCGGGCTGTTTCACCCCCTGCTTGAAGACCCGATCGAACTGATCGGGGTCGAGGCCGGAGGAACCTCACCGGAGCTGGGGCACAACGCAGCGACGATCGGGAGGGGAAGCCCCGGTGTTCTCCATGGCAGCTTCTCCTATCTCCTCCAGGACGAGGACGGTCAGATCCAGGAGACCCACTCGGTGTCGGCCGGCCTCGACTACCCCGGAGTTGGCCCGGAGCACTCGTGGTTGGCTGAGTCAGGCAGGGTCAGGTACGAGAGCGCCACTGATGAGGAGGCGCTGGCAGCGCTCTACGACCTGGGGCGCCATGAAGGGATTCTTCCTGCCCTGGAGTCGAGCCATGCCCTGGTCGGGGCCCAGAGATGGCTCGCTGCTCACCCCGGATCTTCAGTTCTGGTGGGTCTTTCAGGTCGTGGCGACAAGGACATCGACATCCTGCGAGGGCTGGCACGATGAGCGCCCGATTGGCCGGCGCCGCCGCCCTGGAGGGTCGGTTGAGGGGACCGGGCACCGCCATCGTCCCTTACCTAACCGGGGGCTACCCCACCATGGATGCGTTCGCCGAGGCTCTCGGTGCACTCTCCGAGGTCGCAGAAGCGGTGGAAATCGGGATCCCGTTCTCCGATCCGATGGCCGACGGTGCGACGATTCAGGAGTCGAGCCGACTTGCCCTCGAGGCGGGTGCGTCTCTCGATTCGATTCTGGGGGCGATCCAGTCCATCGGCCCGTTCGATTCGGAGCTGGTGGTGATGAGCTATCTCAATCCGCTCATGGCGTTCCACTTCGAAGAGCTCGTCCCGCGGCTCGCCATGTCCGGGGTGGCTGCCCTGGTCGTGCCCGATCTCCCTCTGGAAGAGTCGGGCGAGCTGAGAGATGTGTCACGTGAGCACGGGATCGGGTTGGTGCAATTGGTCAGCCCGGTCACCAGTCAGGAGAGGCTGAAGACGCTGGGTGGCGCATCCGACGGGTTCACATATGCGGTGACCATGACCGGGACCACCGGAGGCAGCATCGGAGGTGGCGAAGAGGTCGGCGCCTACCTGGACCGGGTGCGGGCCGTCTCACGCCCACCCGTGCTGGCCGGTTTCGGCGTGCGGACGGCGGAAGCAGTCGACGCCCTGGCGCCCCATTGCGACGGCGTGATCGTGGGCAGCGCCCTGGTCGAGGTGATCTCGGCCGGGCAGGACCCGGTGGCGTTCCTGGCAGGCTTGAGACCATGATCGCCACCCTGTCTGCAGCCTGCACTCTGGGAGAGAAGGCGGCGATCCTGCGGTTCATCGAAGGTCACGGTCTGAGAGTGCATGTCGGTGAGGCTGGCTCGACCACGATCGTCAGCATCATCGGTGACCCGGAGCCCGGTCTGGCGGAGGCGATCGAGGGTCTTCCGGGTGTCGCATCGCTCAGCCTCGAGGCGCCCCGTTACCCATTCGTGGCACGCGAAGCGCGATCCGAGCCGAGCACCGTGAAAGTCGGCGACGTCGTGATTGGCGGGCGCGGGGTGGCGGTGATCGCCGGCCCGTGCTCGGTGGAGTCGGAGGAACAGCTTCTCACGATCGCCCGATCGGTGGCCAAGGAAGGGGCGGTGCTCCTCCGTGGCGGCGCGTTCAAGCCTCGTACTTCTCCCTACAGCTTCCAAGGGCTTGGCCCCGAGGGACTCGAGATGCTGGCCAGGGCCCGGGGGGAGACACGGCTGGGCGTTGTCTCCGAGGTGGTGGCGCCAGAGGACATCCCGCTGATGAGCGGCTACGTCGACATGCTCCAGGTAGGGAGCCGGAACATGCAGAACTTCCGTCTTCTGTCTGCGGTGGGGGAGCAACCCACCCCGGTGCTATTGAAACGCGGGCTCATGTCCACGATCGAGGAGATGCTGCTCGCGGCCGAGTACATCGTCGGTGCCGGCAACCCCAGAGTGGTTCTGTGTGAGCGAGGCATCCGCTCCTTCGAGACCGCCACCAGGGGCACCCTCGACATCAGTGCAGTACCGGTGCTCAAGGAACGGACCCATCTGCCGGTCGTGGTGGACCCGAGCCATGCTGCCGGCAAGCGGTCCCTGGTCCCGAGCCTCTCATTGGCGGGGGTGGCCGCCGGTGCCGACGGGCTGCTCATCGAGGTCCATGACCGGCCCGACGAGGCTCTCAGCGACGGTCCGCAGAGCCTGACCCTGGAGGGTTTCGCCGAGACGATGGAGGGTGTGGCCAGGATCGCCGACGCCCTCGACCGTCCTCTACTGACCCTGTGAGTCGGGCGCCCTGGTTGGCCCGGCGCCTCCTTCCCTGAACATCTCCCCGATGACGGCCACGCTGCCCAGCACTCCTGCAGTGTCGAGTGGCAGGAAGATCTTCGTCGCCTGACCATCGGCCACCCTCTCCAATGTCTGGAGATAACGGATGGCGATCAGATCCGGCGTCGGGTCCCCGGTGTGGATGGCTTGGTACACCCGTTCGATGGCCTGTCCCTCACCTTCGGCCACGGTGAGCAGCTGGTATTGCTCGGCGTCGGCCACCCGCTTTATTGCCTCGGCCTGTCCGGTGGCTTCCAGGATCTGGCTCTGCTGGATGCCCTCGGCTCGCAGGACGGCAGCAGCCTTTGCCCCCTCCGCCTCTGTGACCTGGGCTCGCCGGTCGCGCTCCGCCTTCATCTGACGATGCATCGCGTCGGTGACGTCGGCAGGCGGCTCGATCCGCTGCAGCTCCACCCGGACCACACGGACACCCCATTTGTCGGTGGCGTCGTCGAGGATCTGACGCAGCTTGGCGTTGATCACCTCACGTGAAGTGAGGGCTGCGTCGAGATCGAGATCGCCGACCACGTTCCTCAAGTTGGTCTGCGCCAGCTTGGTAGCGGCCAGGATGAAGTTGCCGACGTTGTACTGCAGCTTCACCGGGTCGGTCGCCTCGTAATAGATGACGGCGTCGACGGTCACCACCACGTTGTCTTTGGTGATGACCTCTTGCGGCGGCACGTCGACGACCTGTTCGCGCATGTCGACCTTGGTCAGCCTCTTCACGAAGGGCATGACCCACCTCAGACCCGAGTCCACTGTCCTCTGGTACCGGCCGAGGAATTCGATAAGGCCCTTCTCGAAAGGCCTCACCACCCTGAAGCCGGTGGCGGCGACCAGGATGAGCACCAGCGCCAGTACGGCGAACAGGATGATCACAGGCTGCATGTCTCTCCTTTCAAATGACGATGACCTGGCTGACTCACTTCTCCTCCTCCAAAGGCTCTACGAAAAGACTTGCCCCGCGCACATCGGTCACGACGATCTTCTGACCTGCCGCGATCGGCTGGGGGGCGACAGCCCGCCACTCCTCGGACGCCACTTTCACCATCCCGCTGCCGCCGATCGGATCGATGTCGGTCACGACGATGCCCTCCAGTCCCACCCACCGGTTGGCCCCGATGCGCGGCTGATCTCCTTCGTCCTGACGGGAGATGAAGCGTCGCAGGTAGGCGAGGGAGAAGAGGGACACACCAAAGAAGACGAGCCATTGAGCGACGAGGGCTGCGTTCGCCCAGGCCAGGATGGCGGCGGCTCCGGCGCCGATGGCAAAGGGCAGGAGGAAGAATCCTGCGGTGAATATCTCGCCGATCCCCATCACGATGGCGAAGATGGTCCACAGCCAGCGCCATACCTCGTTGTCCACGTCGTTACCTCCTTGTCCGGCCATCGCCACCGCGGCGACGACCGCTGCCAACCCGACTCCGTAGAGGATCAAATCCCGCCTGGCCTTTCGAGTCACCTCTGCCTGACCGCTTTGGACTTCAGTCCAGGTGGCGGTTCCATGTTTGCGGACCCGATAGGCGGCCGCCCAGCTCTCGGCGAAGCCGGCGGGATCCCCGCCGATCACCTCGGTGA
Organism: Actinomycetota bacterium; assembly: GCA_032155085.1. Taxonomy (GTDB): domain Bacteria; phylum Actinomycetota; class Acidimicrobiia; order Spongiisociales; family ZC4RG35; genus JARDZU01. The sequence continues at coordinate 4,614 of JALDXM010000197.1, forward strand.
GCCCACGGCCATCCTGCGAGGCGAGGGCGAGGTGCTGCTCCAGTTCCGACCTCATCTCGCCGACGACGGCCCGAGGCACGCCGGTCTCCCGCCAATAGCGCTCGATGCGATCGACAACCGCGCGATCGTCGCTCATTGCCCTTCTCCATCGAGGACGGCGTCCACAGAATCCTTGAATCCGTCCCAGTCGTGTCGCCATTGCTCGAGCGCGGCCTGACCTGGCTGGGACATCCGGTAGTACTTGCGGGCGGGGCCCTCGCTGCTCTGAACCAGATATCCCTCGATCATTCCCTGTTTTTGGAGACGTGAGAGAAGTGGATAGA
>JALDXM010000198.1:0-4926 GCA_032155085.1 Actinomycetota bacterium
GGGCCAGATGGGAGGGTGGGGACCTGTCCGTCGAGGTGGAGTCGGACTAACAGACGAGGGCGTCGCGCCCGGTTTGCTCCTCCCGCACACGCGTCACCAGATGCTCGATCAATTTCCAGGCCATCTCAGGATGGTTCTTGAGTTGCGGACGGAATTCCCATTTGGAGATGACAAGTGTCTCCAGGTCTGTGTCGGCGACCACGGAGGCAGAGCGCGGCGCATCGTCTACCAGTGCAAGCTCACCGAAGAACTCGCCGGGGCCAAGGGTGGCCACTGTTCGGCCTCCTCTCACGACCTTGGCTTTGCCATCGACGATCAGGTGGAACCCAACCCCACCGTGGCCTTCGGTGACCACTTCCTGGCCCGCGTGGTGGACCGCATCCTTCGTCACATCCAAGACCTTGTTGAGGTCCTTCTTGCTCAGGTCGCTGAACAGAGGGACAGCGCCAAGCAAATCGAGTTTTTCCTGTTTGGTGGCCACCCTTCCTCCTCGACTTGGCAACGGCTGGCGCTGATCATATAGCCGATAGCTCACGCGCCTTGCCCCGAACGCACCATTACGCTGCCGGGCGAGTGATCTGCGGGACGTGCAACCAGGAAAACCCTTCGACCAACAAGTTCTGCGGTAACTGTGGCAGCCTCCTCGCAGCACCATGTCCCCGGTGCGGCGCAAGCAACGACCCGGGTTCCAATTTCTGCGGTCAATGCGGATCGTCGCTGGCCGAATCGGCTTCCCAGCCGGCCCCAGCCACAGCGGAGAGGCGGCTTGTCACGGTCGTTTTCACCGATCTCACCGGGTTCACCAGCTTCTCCGAAGGCCGCGACGCCGAAGAAGTCCGAGCATTCCAATCGGCCTATTACGAGGAGAGCCGTCGGGTCATTGCGAGATTCGGCGGTGTGATAGAGAAATACATCGGCGATGCTGTCATGGCGGTCTGGGGAGCCGAGATCGGGAGCGAGGACGACGCCGAGCGGGCGGTGCGGGCCGGCTTCGAGCTGGTCGACGTCGTCGCCAAGCTCTCGGCCGAGATCGGGGTACCCGACCTGGCTCTTCGAGTCGGCATCCACACGGGGGAAGCTGCGGTCGGACCGACAGATGATCACATGGGATTCGTCACCGGCGACCTCGTCAACACTGCATCGAGATTGCAGTCGGTGGCCGAGCCGGGCACCGTGCTCGTGGGAGATCCCACCTATCAGGCCGCCCGTCAGTCGATCGGTTTCGAGGCGGTTGCCGCCCAGACCCTCAAAGGGAAGACCCTGCCGGTCCAGACCTGGCGAGCCACCAGGGTCCTGTCCGAGCGTGGGGGGCGGGGACGAAGCGAGACTCTGGAACCTCCGTTTGTCGGACGCGGTGACGAGCTCCGGCTCCTCAAGGACCTCCTCCACACGGTTGGCCGCGACTCGCGGGCGCGACTGGTCTCCCTCGTCGGTGAGGCCGGGATCGGCAAGTCACGGTTGGTCTGGGAGTTCGAGAAATACATCGACGGCCTGGTGGATGACATCTACTGGCACGCGGGCCGTTCGCCCTCGTACGGAGACGGGGTCACCTTCTGGTCTATCGCGGAGATGGTCAAGACCAGGGCCCGGATCGTGGACACTGATCCGGATGACGCGGTCTTAGCAAAGCTCGACGACGCGCTGGAGAAGTACGTCGATGTGGAATCCGACCGAAGCTGGATCCGACCGCGGCTGTCCGCCGTCCTCGGTTTTGGGGAGGCGCCGGGCGATAGGGCTGAGCTCGATGCCGCCGTGCGAGCCTTTTTCGAGGGGGTGTCCAGGAACGGGACGACAGTTCTGGTGTTCGAAGATCTGCACTGGGCAGACACCGAGCTGATCGAGTTCGTCGAGGAGCTGCCCGATTGGTGGAGAAATCGCCCAATCCTCATCGTCACGATGGCCCGGCCCGACCTCCTCGAGCGAAAGCCGTCCTGGGGTACTGGACGGCAGGGTTTGGTCTCGCTCACCCTCGGACCGCTGTCTGACGAGGATATGACCGACCTCGTTCGTGGCGCCGTCCCTGGCCTGCCCGACCACGTGGCGGAGGCCATCGTGGACAAGTCGACCGGGATACCGCTCTATGCAGTCGAGCTGCTTCGCGGCCTCCTGGCCCAAGGCCAGCTCGCCGGGGAGAGCGGCGCTTATCAGGTTGTTGGCGACCTCGAACATATGGTCGTTCCGGAGTCCCTTCAGGCCGTGATCGGAGCCCGGCTCGACCGTTTGGACCCGGAGGACCGGTCACTGATTCAGGATGCCGCTGTCCTGGGCCAGAGCTTCACTCTGTCCGGTCTTTCCGCCATCACCGGCAGGCCCCAGGCCGATCTCGAGCTTCAGCTTCAGGCAATGACCAGACGCGAGCTGGTGGAGCCGGTCAGGGATCCTTTGGCGCCAGATGGTGGTCAGTACCGCTTCTTGCAGGGGCTCATCCGGGATGTCGCACTGGGCCGTCTCAGTCGTGAGGCGAGACGATCACGGCATCTGGCCGTCGCCGAGCATCTCGAGGCACAGGAGGACCCCGAGCTGGCCGGCATCGTGGCCAGCCACTTCCTCCAGGCGCTGGATGCCTCACCCGGTGGGGAGCCACGAGATCTGATCAGGCGTCGAGCACTTGGCTCCATGGCTCGAGCCGCTACCAGAGCAGCCGATCTGAAGGCCTCCCAGCAGGTCCTTTCCATCTCGAACACGGCCATCGAGGTCGCAGATGACGATGCCGAGAGAGCCCCGTTCTGGGAGATGATGGTCACGGCATACGGTCAGCTCGCCGATGCGGTTGGCGCCGAGTCCGTGGCTCGGCCCGCGCTCGCATACTTCGAATCGACTGGCGACCAGCACGGCCTGGCACGGACCCGATACTCGCTCGCCCTCCAGCTCGTGAACAACAGTGAGCCAGAGAGCGCCCTCGCTCTACTCCGGCCCTGGTTGGAGGCAGAGGAGACCCCAGCGGATGATCCACTCGTGGCGACCGCACGTGGTCTGTACGGAAGGGCCCTCATGGTGGCCATGCAGCCCGGCGCGATGGAAGCTTTGGAGAGCGCCCTCCCGGTGCTGGAGAGAAACGAATTGTCCGCCGCCACCGTCGATGCCCTCATCACCAAGGGGACCCGGTTGGGAGCGCAAGGCCGGCTGACTGAGGCGCGGATCATCCTGGAAGGGGCGCTGGCCTTGGCCGAGGGGAAGGAGCTGAGTGCTCTTCTGCCCCGGGCTCAGAACAATCTCGCCTTCATCCTGATGGGCATCGACGACCGGGCCTCCATACGAGTCAGTGAGGACGCCTATCGAACTGCCCTGAGACTGGGTGATCGCTCGATGTTGATGTTCCATACCGGACAGCAGGGCTACAACCAGATCACTCTGGGAGAGTTCGAGGCGGCGGAGGAGATCTTTCGTAATCCGCTCGCTGCCGATCCACCGCCGGCGGGGAGGGCGATGGTGGCAGCAGGGGAGCTCACCATCGCCACCTGGCGTGGCGACGACGACCGGGCTGACGAGCTGCGGTCCGAAATCGAACGGCTGATGCTCGATGTGGACGATCCGCAGACCCGGGGCCAAGTCGATGAGATCGAGGTCGAGTTCGCCCTCTCCCGCGGAGACGTGGATCGGGCAACTTCCGCTTGCTTCGACTTGCTCGACCGGGAATGGAGCGAGGTAGGGGAGGCGCTGCCCTGGGGGATCTTCCTTGCGGCCCTCAAAGACGATCGCGGGCTCTGCGTCGAACTGGCCCGGAAGATCGGTCGGTTTCACCCCAGGTACGCCCATCAGCTGCGTCTGGCGGAGCTCTTCTCGGAAGGTGTTCCCCAGGACATGACAGAGGTCGACGAGATCATCGCCACCCGTTTGGAAATGGGTGTGATTCCCGAGGTAGTGCTGATCAACGCCGCGGCGGCCAGATTCGGCCCACGCGATCAGAGTGACCGATACCTGGGCGCTGCAACGACGATCGCTTCAGAGCGGGGCTGGCACGGCTTCCTCAGGTGGATCGACGCTCACTTCTCCTGAGCCGCAAGCTGGACGAAGTCGAGTATCCACTGAGCCAGACGATCGGAGTCCGGCGCCAAGTCGAGAGTGGCCAAGCCGGCATCGACCGTCTCCTCTGGGATCAGGTGGCCGCGACGTGACTCCATGAGGGCCCTCGAGTACTCAGTCTCGAACTCAGGGTGTCCCTGGATTCCGATCATGTGGTCCCCGACCCCCAACATCGCCACGGGGCAGTGCTCACTCCAACCGAGCACCTCGGCCCCGGGTGGAAGAGTCGCGATCTGATCCTGATGACTGTTGAGGATCCGATAGGCGGAGCCCAGCCCGAGATCCGCATTGACCTCGACCTCTTTCATCCCGACACCCCAGCCACGATCTGACTGGACAACCGACCCCCCGAGCGCCTTGGCGATCAACTGATGACCGAAGCAGACCCCGCCGAACGGCACGTCTTTGGCAGCCACCTCCCGTACGAACTCCTCCAGCCGACGGATCCAGGCCAGATCGTCGTTGACGGAGTGTCGTGAGCCGGTCGTGATCCAAGCGTCACAATCCGATGGGTCGGCAGGGATCTCTCCGTTGATGGCGTCGTAAACCACCAAGTCCACTTCGTCATGACCCTCGAAGAGCCGGCGAAACATGTCCGGATAGTCCCCTGAGACAGACATGAACTCGGGACGGACATGGTCACAGACGAGGAGGCCGAGCTTCACGACGCTCATTCTGGCCTCAGTTGTTGGCGATGAAGACGGACTTGTACTCGGTGTAGTGCTCCAGGGCGGCCATCCCCTGCTCCCTGCCGATCCCGGATGCTTTCACTCCGCCGAAAGGCGCCTCGATGTGAACGCTCGAGGAGGAGTTGATCGAGAGCATGCCGGTCTCGACGCCTCTCGCCACCCGTAGGGCGCGCCCGATGTCCCTGGTCCAAATGGAGCCCGACAACCCGTACGG